>NZ_JARVKT010000016.1:0-134303 GCF_029809455.1 Micromonospora sp. DH14
GGTGGGGTTAGTCGTTGGATTTGTCCCTGATGGACTTTGCCGGGCCCGTTGCGGACGTGGACTGGTCGCTGGTGCCACCGCCGCTCGGCGTGCTGAGGCCGCCGGTGGTGGCGTCGCCGGTCGTCGTCGGGGCGACGGTGCCCGGGTGTCGTTCCGGCTGTCGGGCCACCCGGCGTACGCTCGCCGGCCCGGCGGTGCCACCGGTGGTGGTCACCGCGCCCTGACCGCCGACCGGGCCACCGTCGCGCAGCACCTGCGGGTCGATCCGTTCCTTCGCGGGATCGAACGGGTCATCGCGCTGGATCTGACTCTCCACATCGGTGCGGGGCACCGTCACCTCGTCGAGGGCGCCCTTGCCGTACACGCCGCCGGCGATCCGGTCCTCGGCCTCGCGGGCGGCGTCCTGCCGCATGTCGTCCTCACGCACGTCCATCACCTCGCAGAAGCTGTGGAACTGACTGCGTGCCCGACGACCGGCCGACCAAACCCGGTGTGACCGGGAGGTCGTCCACGGCGGTTCACCGTCGCGCCGCCCGCTGGCCGCCTGCCCGCAGCCCGAGATGTCCATGCTGTCCGGCGACCGGTGGGAGGTGCCCGCCGGCAGGAGGGGATGACAGCGTGCGCACAGTACGCCGTACCGCCGTCGCGGCCCTGGTGGCCGCGACGGTGACGACCGGGCTCGCGGTGCCCGCCCAGGCGAAACCGCGACCGGACCGGACATTCGACGTGCAGGCCCACCGGGGTGGCCTCGGGCTGCGGGTGGAGAACACCCTCGCCTCCTTCGGCAACGCCCTCCAACTCGGGGTGAGCACCCTCGAACTGGACGTGCAGATCACCGAGGACGGCCAGGCCGTCGTCACCCACGACCGGAAGGTCACCGGCACCAAGTGCGTCGACACCTCCCCGGTGACGCCCGGTGACCCGGAGTTCCCGTACGTCGGGAAGTACATCAACACGCTCAGCCTGGCCCAGGTGCGCTCGCTCGACTGTGGCTCGAAGACCCTCGCCGACAAGCCGGGGCAGGTCGCCGTCCCGGGTGCCCGGATGCCGCTGCTGCGTGAGGTCTTCGCGCTGGTCAACCGGTACCGGGCGAAGGACGTGAAGCTCAACGTCGAAACCAAGGTCGAGGCGGGTGCGCCGACCGAGACCGCCCCCCGCGAGCAGTTCGTCCGGGTCACCGCCGCCGAGGTCCGCGCCGCCGGGCTGCTCAAGCAGGTGACCATCCAGAGCTTCGACTGGGGTGCCCTGATGCGCATGCGTCAGGTCGAGCCGAAGCTGCCGCTGGTGGCCCTGACCAACTACGACTTCCTGCAGACCGGCCAGCCGGGTGCCTCGCCCTGGCTGGGCGGGCTGGACATCGACGACTTCGGTGGCGACCCGATCAGGGCGATCCGCAGCTTCGGCGCCAGTGCCTTCTCTCCGGTGCACGGCATGCCGCAGAACGGCACCGTCACCGACCCGGGCTACCAGCCGTACGTCACGAAGGAGATGGTCGACCGGGCGCACCGGTACGGGATCAAGGTGATCCCGTGGACGGTCGACGACGTGCCGACCATGACCAAGCTCATCGACGACGGCGTGGACGGCATCATCACCGACTACCCGGACCGGCTGCGCGGCGTGCTGGCGCAGCGCGGTTACCGGCTGCCGAAGGCGTACGCCGCGCCGTTCGACATCCAGGCGCACCGCGGTGGCCGGGCCACCCGGCCGGAGAACACCCTGCCGGCGTTCTCGAACGCGCTGTCCAACCGGGCCATCTCCACCCTGGAGCTGGACACCGGCGTGACCGCCGACGGCAAGCTCGTGGTGCTGCACGACCGCACCGTCAACGGGTCGCACTGCGTCGACACCAAGCCGGTACGCCCCGGTGACCGGATGTTCCCGTACGTGGGCAAGCCGGTGCACGAGCTGACCCTGGCGCAACTCAAGACCGTCGACTGCGGCACGAAGACGCTGCCCGAGCTGCCCGCCCAGGTGCCCGCGCCCGGTGCCCGGATCCCGACCCTGGACGAGGTCTTCGCCCTGGTGAAGGCCAGTGGCCGCACCGACATCGGCATGAACATCGAAACGAATATCAGCCCGGTGGTGAACGATACCGAGCCGTACCGCAGCTTCACCCGCAAGCTCGTCGACGCGATCCAACGGGCCGGCTTCACCAACCGGGCCACCATCCAGTCGTTCGACTGGCGCACCATCACGTACGCCCGGCAGCTCGACCGGCGGATCGGCACCGTCGCCCTGGTCTGGCAGTACGGCCCGGCCGAGTGCACGACCCTGGCCGACGAGTGCTCGCTGCAGGCGGTCTACGGCAACCCGGCGGTGAAGAGCCCGTGGACCGGTGGGCTGGACTGGTGGAAGTACCAGGACCTCGGCAAGCTGACCCGGGCGGCAGGCGCCGGCACGGTGTCCGCCAACTGGCAGGTGCACGACCCGAAGCAGGGCACCGTCGCGTCCGCCGACTGGTACCTGCGGGAGAACCCGGCGTACTTCCACGGACCGGACGTTCGGACCCTGCAGGCGCGCGACGGCCTGAAGGTGATCCCGTACACCGTCGATGACGCGACGGTGATGCAGCGGGTCATCGACCTCGGCGTCGACGGCATCATCACCGACGACCCGGACCTTCTGGTGCGCGTGGCCATCCGCAACGGCCTGCGCTGACCCGCCGAACCACCCGATCGCCGGCCGGATTTTTCCGGCCGGCGATCGGTGTTACCTGCTCCGGTGCCTCGGGTAGTCGGGGGTTGTCCCCGCCACGAAAGCGAACCGTGCCGTGGCCGACACGCGGTAGCGGGGCGAGGGAATGCAGGTACGACTCATCGCATCCTGAGGAGGACCAGATGAGCACGCAGGCTGCTTCCACCCGGCCGATGAACCGGCCCATGAACGACCCGCAGAACCCCGCCATGATGCGGGACACGCAGCAGATGCCGTCCATGCGGGACGGGCACCGAGACCCGATGCCGTCGCCGGGCACGGAGACCAAGCAGGCGTTCCTGACGACGGAATTCTGGGTCTACGCCGCCGCTGTCGCGCTCGTGGTGATCTCCGCGTTCTGGAAGGGCACCACCGCCAACGGGTTGAACATCAACAACCCGAGCCAGGCGTGGCTGTTCCTGACGATTCTGACCGGTGGTTACCTGGTGAGCCGTGGTCTGTCGAAGGCTGGTTCCGCGCGCCGGTCCGGCCGGGAACGCAGCAAGCACTGACGCGTCACGCGTAGCACAGTGGCCTCCGGGACTGCTCCCGGAGGCCACTGTCGTCGTTTGTGCGACGGCTACTCGTCGCCACCGAAGTCGCCGAAGTCCCCCTCGAACGCGTCCTCGATCATCTCGCCGGCGATCATGCCGCCGGCGACACCGAGCGCCGCACCGGCGACCACACCGCCGACCCCCATGCCGCCTCGGCCGTGCCCGTGACCGTGACCGGGGCCGTACCCGTGGCCGTACTGCGAGCGCAGGCTGCCGTAGCGGGACGTGGTCTCACGCAGCCAACCGTCGACGACCTGCGCCCAGTCCACCCGGTCGACGTCGGTGTGCGACACCTGGTACCGACCGAACGCGTCGTGCCCGGCGCTGAGGAACCCGCCGCGCTTGTCGCACTCCAGGATGACCTCCACGCCGCGCTGGCTGGTCACGAAGGTCAGCTCGACCTCGTTGATCGTGCTCGCGTACTGCGGGGAGGCGAAGAACTCGATCTCCTGGTAGAACGGCAGCGTCTGCTGCACGCCCCGGATGTGACCGCGCTCCAGGTCGGCGCTCTTGAAGCGGAAACCGAGGCGCTGGAACGCCTCCAGGATCCGCTCGTGCACGGGCAGCGGGTGCACCGCCACGTGGTCCAGGTCGCCCTTGTCGACAGCACGGGCGATGGCCAGCTCGGTGCGCAGACCCATGGTCATGCCGTGCAGGCGCTGGCCGTACACGTCGGTGATCGGGGTCTCCCACGGCACCGGCAGCTGGAACGGGAGCGAGAGTTGCTGCTTCGGTGCGAGGACGAACGACCCGCTGACCGCCATGCGGTGGAACTCCATCGTGCCCGCGTACTCGGTGTCGTGTCCTTCGACCTCGACCCGGGTGACCAGGCCGATCACGACCTGCTCGATGGCTGCCTCAGCGTCGCCACCGACGAGGTTCACCTGCCCGTCGAGGGTCAGGCCGGGCCGGGTGTTGGGGTTGGTCAGCACGGTGTCCACGCTGGGACCGCCCACACCGAACGCGCTCAACATCTTCTTGAAGACCATCGGAACTCCTGTGCGACGCCGACCGCTCCACGCTGGAGTCGGACGTTGACTCGACCGGCACCCTATCCAGCACCCCTGTGAGATGGCTGTGAAGCGACGCGCCGACACCGTCGGCGTCGGCGCCGCCTGATCGACTCGCATCCGCGATCACCAGCTCGGCCGCCCGATGTCCGCCTCCCGTTCAGCGTCAGCGGAGGGGCGGATGCCCGTTGACGAGCCTTTGGAGCTGATGTCGCAAACGAATCAGGCGTTCGACCTTCCGCTGTGCAGCCCAAACGGACCGGGAGACTGGTCAGAGCGACGACGACGGCGCGGGCCGCCGAACGCAGCCCAGGCCAGACTTCCGCACTGCCGGCATGCTGAAAGGTGGCACCGGCAGAGGTGATCGACTCGCGTTCACGGAAGTCGGGGTGTCCTGGTCGCGGTGACGCCCCGACTTTCAGCAACCCGAGTCGATCACGCATCAGGGCGCGAAATCGC
Source organism: Micromonospora sp. DH14 (assembly GCF_029809455.1). Lineage (NCBI taxonomy): Bacteria > Bacillati > Actinomycetota > Actinomycetes > Micromonosporales > Micromonosporaceae > Micromonospora > Micromonospora sp. DH14. The sequence continues at coordinate 4,721 of NZ_JARVKT010000016.1, forward strand.
CGTCCTTCACCCCGTTGACGAAGGCCATCCAGCCGCCAGCCGGGTAGACGAGGGTCGCTGCCGCGCGATCCTTGCTGTCGCGAACCGCCACTCGACCGGAACCGTCCAGGACGGGCCCGGCCTCGACACAGTTGCCGCCGTTGTCGGGGCTTCTGGTGCTGATATGCCAGGCGACGGGCATGAACTCGGCACGCCCCACGGCGGCGCTCGGCTGGCTCGGCTGCACCCGAGCCAGGTCCGCGACCGGCAGTTCACCGTCGTCGGCTTCGGCCGACGAGGCGTGGACCCCGCAGAGGTACGACGGTTCCTGCACCGCGTCGCGCTCGACCTGGCGACGCTGCACCATGACGTGGCTCGGCTCAGCGAGGAGAACGCCCCGGGTGAAGCGAGCGCTGCGCGACTGGCAGAGCACCTGGTCCGAGCGGCGTCAGCCGTGAGCCCGGGATGGGAGCATCAGTACAGCGGGCTCTTCACGCCGTTGCCGCGGTTCGCTCTCAAGGCGTACACGGAGGGGCCTCGGCATGTGATCCACCTGCCGGTGGCGGTCACCGACCTGGCCGAGGCAGTGGACCTGGCGCGGACCATCGCCCGGTCGCTGGCCTCCACGCCGCAGGTCGACGTCGGCGGTACCACCGTCTCGGCCGAGGACGCGCAGCACGTACGACACTGGGTTTTCTGCGACCGGCTCATGCCTGGCCACCGCCGGTGCGCGCGGCAGGCCGACCACGCTGGAGCCTGCCTGCCCAACGACGGCCAGCGAGGCGGTCGAGCCCCGCCCCCCTTCCGCGATCTTGCGGGTTCTGCTGTGAACTTCGCTACATCGCTCACCGACTTGCCGCGTCGCTGACTGGTCGCCCGCTGACAGTCATGGCATCGGCGTTGGCCGCCGGGCAGACTCGACGCCGTGTCGGCAAGGCGAGCTTCCTCAGCGGGTACAGGGAAACGACATCCTGTGACGCGGGGTCGACGCTTGGTGCAGGTGCGGCGGAGCGGGGTCTACCTGCTGGGCTCGCTACTCTCCGGGGTCGTGACGGTGCTCGCGCTGCCCCTGCTGTGGATCCCGCGACTCGCCCGGCTCTGGGCGAACTGGCACCGGGAGCGCGCCGGTCGGCTGCTCGGTGCGCCGTTGGCGTCGCGTCCTGCTCTACCCGCGACGGGACGCGGGGTATGGGCCGATCCGGCCACGGTCCGTACCTCCCGTGCCCTGCTGTGGCTGCCGGTGAACGTGATGACCGGGGTGGCGCTTGGCCTGCCCGCGCTGCTGTGCGTGGGCAACATCGTCGTCGCCGTGATCGGCACGCCGCTATGGTGGGTGTTCAGGCTGGAGGATCGACCACGGCTGTTTATCGACGTTCCGGTGACCGGCTGGACGACCGCCCTCACCCTCGGTTCACTGCAGATCCTCCTGCTCACCGCGTTGGCGTACGTGGGCTTCCCGCCGCTCGCTCGCGCGCATGCCCGGATCTGCCTGATGGTGTTGTCGCACTCGACGAGCGAACAGCTTGCCGAACGGGTAGCTGTGCTGACTCGCACCCGCGCGGACGTGCTCGACGCTCACGGCGCGGAGCTGCGCCGGATCGAACGTGATCTGCACGACGGCACCCAGGCCCGGCTGGTGGCCATCGCGATGCGGCTGGCCGTGGCCCGGCAGGCGTTCTCCGACCATCCGCGAGACGAGCAGTTCGTGGAAGGACTTCTTCGGGACGCACACGAAGGGGCCGAAGAGGCGATGACCGAACTGCGCGAGGTGATCCGATCCGTCTATCCGCCTATTCTCGCCGACCGGGGTTTGGACGGAGCCCTGACCGCCGTGACCACCGGCTGCGGGGTGCCGACTCGGCTGGACATCGGCGACCTCGAACGGGTACCGCCGGCCGTGGAGGCCGTCGTCTACTTCGCCGTCGCCGGGTACTGGCGCTTGACGGCACCGTCGAGGTCGACAGCCCGGTCGGCGGGCCGACGGCCATCAGTGTGGAGCTGCCGTGCGGGTGGTGATCGCGGAGGACAACGTGCTGCTGTCCACCGGGCTGGAACTGCTGCTGGGCCGCGTGGGCTTCCAGATCGTCGCCATCGCCGAGGATGCGGCGGGTTTCCTCGCCGCCGTGCGGGAGCACCGGCCGGACGTCACGATCGTCGATGTCCGGCTGCCGCCGTCGTTTCGCGACGAGGGCATCCGAGCCGCCCTGCAGGCCCGCCGGGAGCATCCTGGCCTACCAGTCCTGGTGTTGTCGCAGTACGTCGAACAGCAGTACGCCGCCGAGCTGCTCTCCACCACCGGAGGTGGCGTCGGCTATCTCCTCAAGGACCGGGTCAGCCGGGTGGACGGGTTCGTCGACGCGCTACGCCGTGTTGCCGCCGGTGGTACCGCCATGGATGCCGAGGTCATCGCGCAGCTCGTCCAACGCGCCGGCAACCCGATCGCCGCTCTCACCCCCCGTGAACGCGAGGTGCTCGCGTTGATGGCACAGGGTCACGACAACAACGCCATCGCTACGCAGCTGGTCATCACCGACAACGCTGTCCACAAGCACATCGGCAACATCTTCGCCAAGCTCGGGCTCGCCGTGACCGACAGCGGCCATCGCCGCGTCCTCGCCGTCCTTGCCTACCTCAACGCCGCGGGTCAGATGAGCGGTCGCTGACCTGACCCCGTCTCCGTCGTCGATCACTCGCGAACGCCGATCGCGTCGACCGGCGCGGGTCGCAACGCGTACCGGGTGGCCATCCTGATGGCACCCCAGGAGAGCGCGATGGTGAGCGTCACGATCGCGATGAGCCCGGTGAGGGAAACGCTGGGAACGGGTGACTTCGTTAATCCGAGGCTGATACCGATCAGCGGCGGGATCGTCGCGAGCAAGCCGAACAGCAGCGCCGAAGAGACCACGAGTCTGGCCTCCCCGTTCATCATCGCGCGGACCTGGTCTCGACTGGCGCCGATGAGTTGCAGCATCGCGAACTCGCGAACCCGCGCCGCCGTCGCCATCACCAGGGTGTTCACCACGGCGATGGCGATGTAGCCCAGCAGTACCGTCTGGAACAGCAGGTTCAGCGCCCAGTCACCCGAGCCGCCGGGCCCAGGGGCGGCCAGGAACGTCTGCCGGTCGTCGACCTGAACCGTCGGGTAGCGTGCGACGGCGCCACGCAGCGCGCCGGCGAGCGCCTCCGGGTCGGTCTCGTCCGCCGATCTGATCAGCACCGCGGTGTCCACCCGCGCGGTGCTGTGGGTGACGACGAGGTCGTTGGGCAGGGTGACATCCCCGAAGCCCAACCCGTTCTCGTAGATCGCCACCACCCGCGGCTTGACCAGCGTGCCGTCGCCGAGCCGCAGCTCGACCGTTCCGCCGACCTTCGCCCGGACGGTCTGCGCGGCGACGCGGCTCAGCGCCACCGCCTCACCCCGCAGTTCCGCGATGTCGCCCTGGTCCACCGCGAGGTCCATGGTTTCGGAGAGCCGTTCGGGCGCCACACCCTGGGCGGCGAAGACCTTGGTCGCGGTGCTGTCCTCGGACGGGAAGGTCAACAGCACCTGCATCCGTGCCACCGGCGTCGCCACGGCGACGCCGGGCACACCGCGCACGGCGTCCGTGACCTCCGGGGACACCCCGGCACCGGATGACGCGGTCAGCACGTGGTCGGCCCGCAGGCCGTCCTCGAGTTGGTGCTGCGCCCCCGCGATCGTCGTGGAGGCGCCAAATACCTGCACGGCGGCCAGGGTCACGCCCATGGCCAGCGGTGTGGTGGCCGAACTGAGCCGCCGCGCGTTGGCCCGCGCGTTGGCCTGGGCAAGGAAACCGCTGGCCGTGGACTGCCGGCTCAGGCGCGAGCCGAACAGCACGATGGCGCCGCGAAGCAGCAGGGGCCCCAGACACCCGAGCGCCACGACGAACAGCAGGACCGCGCTCCCCGCGGTGTCGGCGGCCGAGTCGCCCGGCGACGCGACGTTGCCCAAGGTCAACAGAAGCCCGAGCGGAATGAGTAGGACGCCGATGGTCAGCCGGATCCAGCCGAGCCTCTTGGGCTCGACCCCGGCGTCTCCGAACGCCTCGACCGGGCTGACGTTAGCCAGCCGGCGCGCCACCAGCCAGCCGGCAAGCCGGGCGCTGGTCATGCACAGCACCAGCGAGGCCAGGACGGGCAACAACCCCACCCGCATCTGGAAGTCCGGGGGCATTGCGTCCGCGAGGACGAACACGCCGCGCATCACGAACGCGAGCGCCACACCGGGCACCGCGCCGACCACGGCGCCCACCGACGACACCAAGGTCATCTCAGCGCCGATCATCCAGTGGATCTGCATAGGCGTCGCGCCGATGGCGCGCAGCAGGGCCAATTCGCGCCTGCGCTGCCGCACCGACAGGGCGAGGGTGCTGGCCACCACGAACACCACGATCAGCACCATGGTGCCGCCGAACGAGGCCGCCGTCTCGACCACCAGGCTGCGCGCGTCGCCCACGTCCAAGAACTCCACGTCGCCGCGTCCCACGCCGGTGTGGGCCACCACGCCCGGCACAGCGGCCGTGATGCGCTCGGCCAACTGCTCCGATGTAACACCGGGTGCGGAAAGCACACCGATGGCGTCCACTCGGTCCAGACGGCCGGACAGCTTCATCACCTGGTCATCGGTGACGAACACCGCGGACTGCCGGTCCAACGAATCCCCCGGCGCAACGGTGATGCCCACCACCCGGTAGGACGACGGGATCGAGCCGACCACGAGACGCACCGTCGCGTCGAGCGACACCTCGCCGCGCGCGGCGAGGTCGGCGTCGAGCACGACTTCGTCGGGCGCGGCGGGCGCGCGGCCCGCACGGACCCGGAACGGACCCAGCGCCGCAGCGGACCAGCCGTGCCCGAACACCGGGAAACTGTCCGGGCCAGCCACCGCGTCGCCGTCCGAGGTCAGCACGCCGACCTCGACGTTGACGTCTCCGATCGCGGACTGAACTCCGGGCACCGCGGCGACGGCGGCGACCTTGTCGACGGGCAGCGTGACGCGCTCGCTGTAGCGGACCTCGGCGGACTCGTCCAGCCAGAACGACTGCTGAGCGCCGAGAACCACCGCCGCCCCCGAGTAGCGCTCGGGGGTCACACCGGTGCCGAGCCCGGACATCAGCAATATCCCGCATGCGGTGATCACTGCCGAGCCCGCAGCGATCGCGATGAACGAGCCGACAAAGCCGCCCTTACGCCCCTTGATCGTGCTCCATCCCAGCAACAGATCTTTGCGGTACGGCACCACAAGGTGGACCAGCCGCCGGATGCCCCGGATCACCACTCGCCCAGGTGCGTCATGTGCGATGCCACCTGCTCCGGAGTAGGTCGGGTCAGCTCGCCCGCGATCCTGCCGTCGGCGAGGAACACAACCGAGTCGGCGAAGGAGGCGGCGACTGGGTCGTGGCTGACCATCAGCACCGTCTGGCCGATGTCGTTCACAACGTGTCGCAGCAGTTCCAGAACCTGTTTGCTGGACCGGGTGTCCAGCGCTCCGGTCGGCTCGTCCGCGACCACTACCTCCGGGCGGGTGATCAGCGCACGGGCGACCGCGACTCGCTGCTGCTGACCGCCGGACAGTTCGCTCGGGCGGCGCGTGACGTGCTCGCCGAGGCCGACTGCGGTGAGCACTTCTCGCAGGTACGCCTGGTCGGTCTTCCGGTCCGCCAGCCGCAGCGGCAGCGTGACGTTTTCCTCGACGGTCAGTGCCCCCAGCAGGTTGTACGCCTGGAAGATGAACCCGATCCGGTCCCGCCGCAGCTCGGTCAACTCGGTCTCCGACCGGCTGGACAGCTCCGTGTCACCCAGCATGACCCGGCCCGACGTCGGCCGGTCGAGACCGGCCGCACAGTTCAGAAATGTGCTCTTGCCGGACCCGGACGGGCCCATGACGGCGGTGAACGTACCGCGCGGAAAGTCGGCTGTTACCGCGTCGAGAGCCCGTACCGCGTTCCTGCCCGACCCGTACTCCTTCGACACCGACTCCAAACGCACCGCGTACGACCGGTCTCCCTTGGGTCTCATGCGTTCCGATGCTAGGAACGGTGGCAGCCTGGGCCGATACCGCCTACCACCCGAGATGAGGTACAGCTGACTGTAGTGCCGTGAAGCAGTACAACGCTCACGACGGCGGGGGCGGGGCTTCAGGGCTGCACGATCACCAGTTCGCCTACCTGTTCGCCGATTGTGGTGCGGGCCTCGGCGGGTAGGCCGGCGTCGATGATCAGGACGTCGGCGGCTTCCAGGGGGGCGATGGTGGCGATGCCGATCGTCTCCCACTTGGTGTGGTCGGCGAGCACCACGAGTCGGCGGGCCGCGCCGATGAGGCACCGGTTGACCCCGGCCTCCAGCAGGTTGGGCGTGGTGAAGCCGGTGCGTGGGCTCAGGCCGTGCACACCGAGGAACAGCAGGTCGACGTTGAGCGCGCTGATCGCCGCTTCGGCCACCGGCCCGGTCAACGCGTCCGACGGGGTGCGGATGCCGCCGGTCAACACGACGGTCTGGTCGGCGCGCGGGTTCTGGTACAGCGCGTCGGCCACCGGGATCGAGTTGGTCACCACGGTCAGCCCACGTACGTCGGACAGGAGCGTGGCCAGTGCGGCGGTGGTGGTGCCGGCGGAGAGCGCGATGGCCATCCCCGGCTCCACCATTGTCGCGGCCCGCTCGGCGATGGCCCGCTTCTCCGCCTGCTGGCGGATCGACTTCGCGGCGAAGCCGGGTTCCTCGGCGGAGCCCGGCCCGGCGAGGGTCGCCCCACCGTGCACCTTGTCCACCAGGCCGCGCTCGGCCAACACCTCCAGGTCACGGCGGATCGTCATGTCGGACACGCCGAACCGGCTGACCAGCTGACTCACCCGCACCCCGCCAGGTTGGCGGATCAGATCGAGGATGGCGGTCTGCCGCTGCTGGGCGAGCATGTGGGGAACCTCCTTCGCGCCGTGCCGGTCGTACGGATCACTGCCGATCCTCACGGATGACAGCCACCTCACCGGCCGGCACCGTCAGCTCACCGGCGCACTGTGCGCCGCTGAGCAGCTCGACGCCGTGCGCCGGCAGGCGTACCTCCGTGTCGGTGTGGTTGATCGCGAAGAGCCAGCTCCGGTCGCCGTCGCGGCGGCGGACCACCTCCACCCCGGGCGGCGCCGACGCCGCCGGGCGGACGCCGGCCTCGGTGAGCAGCCGGGCCACCAGGCGGTCGGTGGCCGGCTCGTCCAGCCGGGTGCCGACGTACCAGGCGGCGCCGTCGCCCACCTGGCGCCGGGTCAGCGCCGGCACGCCGGGCAGCGGCCCATCGGTGTACGAGGCGAGCACCTCCGCGCCCTCGGCGTGCAGCCACTCGGTCCACACGTCGGCGGTGCTGCCGTCGTCGAGTCGGACCTGCTCGCCCTCGCGCAGCGGGAAGAACTCCTCGGTGCGGATGCCGAGCAGCTCGCGGAACGCGCCCGGGTAGCCGCCCAGCCGGATGTGGTCGTTGGCGTCCACGATGCCGCTGAAGTAGGTGACCGCGGCGGTGCCGCCGGCCTCGACGTACCGGTGCAGCGCGTCGGCGTCGGCGTCGCTGACCAGGTAGAGGGTCGGCACCAGGACCAGCCGGTAGCCACTGAGGTCGGCCGACGGGTGGACGACGTCGGCGGTCACGCCGGCGCGCCAGAGCGAGCCGTACAGGGCGTTCAGCCGGTCGGCGTAGGTGACGTCGACGCTGGGGTGCGAGTCCAGCTCGACGCCCCACCACGCCTCCCAGTCGAACAGGATCGCCACGTCGGCGTCCACCCGACTGCCGCGTACCTCCGCGAGGGCCTTCAGGTCCGCGCCGAGCCGGCAGACCTCCCGGAACACCTTCGTGTCCGGCCCGGCGTGCGGCACCAGCGCGGAGTGGAACTTCTCCGCGCCGGCCCGGGAGGCGCGCCACTGGAAGAAGAGCACCCCGTCGGCGCCGCGGGCGACGTGCGCGAGGCTGTTGCGGCGCAGCTGCCCGGGCAGCTTGGCGACGTTGCGCGGCTGCCAGTTGACAGCGCTGGTGGAGTGCTCCATCAACAACCACGGGTCATCGCCTGGGCGGTGCTGACCTCGCTGCGCTCGTACGACTACACCGCCCGCAACGGGTACGTCTCGTTCGGCGGCTGGACCTTCGACAACTACGTCACCGCCTGGCGGACGGCGGAGTTCGGGCAGCACTTCCTCAACTCGGTGTACATCACCGTGCCGGCGGTGCTGCTGACCCTCTTCCTCGCCTCCTGCGTGGCGTTCGTCATCGCCCGGTTCAGTTGGAAGCTCAACCTCGTCCTGCTGGGGGTCTTCACCGCGGCCAACCTGCTACCCCAGCAGGCGCTGCTCATCCCACTGTTCCGGCTGTTCACCGAGGTGCCGCTGCCGGAGTTCATGAGCGACTCCGAGCTGCTCTACGACAGCTACTGGGGCCTCATCCTGATCAACGTGGCCTTCCAGTGCGGCTTCTGCGTCTTCGTGCTCAGCAACTACATGAAGGCGCTGCCCCGCGACCTGTACGAGGCGGCGATGGTCGACGGGGCGAGCATCTGGCGGCAGTACTGGCAGGTCACCATGCCGCTGTGCCGGCCGGCCCTGGCCGCGCTGGCGACGCTGGAGGTGACCTGGATCTACAACGAGTTCTTCTGGGCCACCGTCCTCATGCGCACCGGCGACAAGTTCCCGGTGACCAGCTCGCTGAACAACCTGCGCGGTGAGTTCTTCACCGACAACAACCTGGTCTCGGCGGGCAGCGTGCTCGTCGCGATTCCCACCCTGGTGATCTTCTTTATGCTCCAGCGGCACTTCGTCCGGGGCCTGACCTTGGGAGCCTCCAAAGGATGACGATCCTGCACCTGCGCCGCGCGCGGACCAGCCTGGTGCTCGACGCGCGCGGCCCGGGGCTGCCCCGGGTCGTGCACTGGGGCGGCGACGTCGGCGACCTCGACGACGACGGCCTGCGCCAGCTCACCGACGCGACAGCACCGCCGGTGGTGCCGAGCAGCTTCGACGAACTGACGGTGCTGTCGGTGCTGCCGGAGGCCAGCGCGGGTTGGAGTGGCCGCCCGGGGCTGGCCGGGCACCGCGACGGGCGGGACTGGTCCACCTGCTTCCGCCTCGACGGCTTGGACGTACGGGACGGCGAGCCCGGCGCGGCGCGGGTGACCGTGCGGGCCTCGGACCCGGCCGCCGGGCTGACCGTGACCATCGAGATCACGCTCGACCCGTACGGCCTGCTGACCGTTCGGCACCGGCTGCGCAACGACGGCGACAGCGGGTACGAACTGCGGGAGCTGACACCGGTGCTGCCGGTGCCGGCGGTCGCCACCGAACTGCTCGACCTGACCGGCCGGTGGTGCCGGGAACGGTCCCCCCAGCGGCACCCGTGGCAGCACGGCGCCTGGGTCCGCGAGAGCCGGCGCGGTCGTACCGGGCATGACGCCACACTGCTGCTGGTGGCCGGCACCAGCGGCTTCGGCTTCGGCCACGGCGAGGTCTGGGCGGTGCACACCGCATGGAGCGGCGACCACGTCACGTTCGCCGAGCGTCGGCCCACCGGCGAGTCGACGCTCGGTGGCGGTGAGCTGCTGGCAGCCGGGGAGATCCGGCTCGGCCCCGGCGAGTCGTACGAGACTCCCCTGCTCTACGCGGTCTGCTCCGACGCCGGGCTGGACGGGCTCAGCGACGTGCTGCACACCCACCTGCGGGCCCGCCCCGGGCACCCGCGTTCCCCCCGCCCGGTGACCCTCAACGTCTGGGAGGCGGTCTACTTCGACCACGACCTGGACCGCCTGCGGGCGCTCGCCGACCGGGCCGCGCAGATCGGCGTGGAGCGGTTCGTGCTCGACGACGGCTGGTTCCGCGGCCGGCGCGACGACACCGCCGGGCTCGGCGACTGGTACGTCGACGAGGGTGTCTGGCCGGACGGCCTGCAACCGCTGATCGACCACGTCACCGGCCAGGGTCTCCAGTTCGGCCTCTGGGTCGAGCCGGAGATGGTCAACCCCGACTCGGACCTGTTCCGGGCGCACCCCGACTGGTTGCTCGCCGTGCCGGGGCGGCTGCCGCCGGCCTGGCGTCACCAGCAGGTGCTCGACCTGGGCCGCCCCGAGGCGTACGACTACGTGCGGGAACGCCTCGACGCGCTGCTCACCGACCACCCCGGGATCCGGTACCTCAAGTGGGACCAGAACCGGGACCTCACCGAGGCCGGGCACCACGGCCGCCCCGGGGTGCACGGGCAGACCCTGGCGGTCTACCGGCTCCTCGACGAGTTGCGCGGTCGCCACCCGGGCGTGGAGATCGAAAGCTGCTCGTCCGGTGGGGCCCGGGTGGACCTGGCCATCCTCGCGCGCACCGACCGGGTCTGGGCCAGCGACTGCAACGACGCCCTGGAGCGGCTCAGCATCCAGCGCTGGACGGGGTTGCTGCTGCCACCGGAGCTTGTCGGCACCCACATCGGCCCGGAACGCTCGCACACCACCCGCCGCGTTCACGACCTGGGCTTCCGGGCGGCGACCGCGCTCTTCGGCCACCACGGCATCGAGTGGGACATCGCGTCGATCAGCGTCGCCGAGCAGGCCGAGCTGGCCGCCTGGGTGGCACTGCACAAGCGGCTGCGCCCGCTGCTGCACTCCGGCCGGGTGGTCCGGGTCGACCACCAGGACCCGGCCGTCTGGGCGCACGGCGTGGTCGATCACGAGCAGACCCGAGCGGTGTACGCGGTGGCCCGGCTGACCACCTCGGTGGCGCAGGTTCCCGGCGCGGTACGGCTACCCGGCCTCGACCCCGACCGGCGGTACCGGGTGCGGCAGGTGTCAGGCGTACCGGCCCCGGCGACCTTCGACCTGTCCGCGCCCGCGTGGTTGGCGGCGGGTGTGACCCTCAGCGGGGCGGCGCTGACCCGGGTGGGTGTGCAGCTGCCCGCCCTGCACCCGGAGCAGAGCCTGGTGCTGGAGGTCGACGCGGTCGACTGACAGGATTCTCTGGAAAAAGTTGTGGCCGGGGTGTCGAGAACGGCAGAGCCTGCTTCTACCTCAGGGTGAGAGCACCGACGAGGGTGCGCGGGCGTGAGGAGCCAACCATGAAGTACATGCTGCTGATGCAGTTCAGCGCCGCCGGGGCCGACTTCCCGAGCATCGACACCTGGACCCAGGACGAGGTGCGGGCGCACATCGCCTTCATGGGCAAGGTCAACGACAAGCTCACCGCCGCCGGGGAGTGGGTCGACGGCCAGGGCCTCGGTGGCCCGCAGCAGGCCCGGATCGTCCGGGCTGGTGAGGGCGGGACGCCGGTCGTCACCGAGGGGCCGTTCGCCGAGACGAAGGAGTTCCTGGCCGGTTTCTGGATCGTCGACTGCGAGAGCCCGCAGCGGGCCGTGGAGGTGGCCGCGTACATCTCCACCGCACCCGGCCCCGGCGGTCGGCCGCTGAACATGCCGATCGAGGTGCACCCGGTGATGTCCGCTCCGCCAGCGGAGCTGTGACAGCTGAACACCGAACCCCGCGTCGAGGACCTGCTGCGCGAGTTGGCGCCGCAGGCCCTCGGCGTGCTCAGCCGCCGCTTCGGTGACTTCGCCACCGCTGAGGACGCGGTGCAGGAGGCGCTGCTGGCCGCCGCCACCCAGTGGCCGACCGAGGGGCTACCGGTGAACCCCCGTGGCTGGCTGATCCAGGTCGGTTACCGCCGGATGATCGAGCTGGTCCGCGGTGAGCAGGCCCGACGCCGCCGGGAGGACCTGGTCGCCCGGCAGGCCCCGGACGGCCGGCAGTACGCGCCGGCACCGGACGAGGAGTTGGCCGCCGAGCGGGACGACACGCTGGTCCTGCTCTTCCTCTGCTGCCACCCGGCGCTCGCGCCGACGTCGGCGGTGGCGCTGACCCTGCGCGCTGTCGGTGGGTTGAGCACCGCCGAGATCGCCCGCGCGTTCCTGGTGCCCGAGGCGACGATGGCGCAGCGGATCAACCGAGCCAAGCAGCGCATCCGGGCATCCGGGCTGTCGTTCCGGATGCCCGAGCCGGCGGAACGGGCGGACCGGTTGGTCGCCGTCCGGCAGGTGCTCTACCTGATCTTCACCGAGGGGCACACCAGCACCAGCGGCCCGCAGCTGCGCCGGATCGACCTCGCGGCGGAGGCGATCCGGCTGACCCGCGCACTGCACACGCTGCTGCCCGACGACAGCGAATCGGCCGGGCTGCTGGCGTTGATGCTGCTCACCGAGGCTCGCGGGCCGGCACGGACCGGCCCCTCCGGCGAGCTGATCTCACTGGCCGATCAGGACCGCAACCTTTGGGACGCCGCAGCGATCGCCGAGGGCATCACACTGGTCACCCGGGCCCTGCCACGCGGGCCGATCGGCCCGTACCAGGTGCAGGCCGCCATCGCCGCCGTGCACGACGAGGCGCCAAGCACCGAGCAGACCGACTGGCCGCAGATCCTGGCGCTCTACGAGGTGCTGGAACGCCTCGCCGGCAGCCCCGTGGTGGCGCTCAACCGGGCCGTGGCGACGGCCATGGTGCACGGTCCCGCAGCCGGCCTGGCCGCCCTCGACAGGCTGACCCACGACCCGCAGTTGGCCGGACACCACCGGCTGGCCGCCGCCTGCGCCCACCTGCACGAGATGGCCGGTGACCGGGCCCGGGCGATCGCCGACTACCGGACCGCCGCCGCCCACACGAGCAGTCGCCCCGAACAGCTCTACCTGACCATGCGGGCGGCCCGACTGGCCGCCGAGCCCGCGGACGGCCCGCCGGCTGCTCTAGAGGCCGAGGCCGAACCGTAGCCGATCCGTCTCAGCGGGCCTGCCCGCTGAACGCTCGTCGAACGTGCAGGTGTCGCGACCGCGGCCATCTCCCCTGACAGTCGACGCCGCGCGGGTTGCGACGTCAGCCCCCCACCCGCCACGACTGGCAATCTTGGACAGTTTCCGTCCGCTCAGAACGGAAAGTGTCAAGATCTACCCGGCCAACTCCCTTCTATGCCGCCACCCCGGAGGCGCGGCGCGGCGCGGCGCGTCCGGGGCCGGCGCGGCACAGGCCGGAGGCACGAGCACGGCACGGGTGCGGGTGCGGGTGCGGGTGCGGGTGCGGGCGCGGGCACCGGCACCGGCACGGCAGCGGCAGCGGCAGCGGCAGCGGCAGCGGCAGCGGCAGCGGCAGCGGCAGCGGCAGCGGCGGCAGCGGCGGCAGCGGCAGCGGCAGCGGCAGCGGCAGCGGCAGCGGCGGCAGCCTTTGGAGCTGATGCCGTAAACGATTCATCCACCGGGACGGTGTCGGGCGCCCAGCGCATCCGATTCGTTTGTGACATCAGCTCCAAAGGGGTGCTGTGGCAGACGTGGGGGGCCGCGCGGAGGTCGCCCCGACCAGACGGCGGACGTCACCTGACGACGCGGGCGGACTCACGCCGACGGGCGGCCGGACGTGGGCGTCGCCGGCACTAGCCTGGGCAGCGATGGGTTCGTCGACCACGGAGGACCAAGGGGACGCATGGCGTACGTGCTGCTGGGGATCGCGATTCTCGCCGAGGTGTTCGCGACCAGCCTGATCAAGAGCACCGCCGGGTTCACCCGCGTCTGGCCGACGGTGGCCTGCCTCGGCGGTTACGCGCTGGCCTTCGTCCTGCTCGCCCAGGCCGTCAAGGAGATCCCGGTGGGGGTGGCGTACGCCCTCTGGTCGGGTCTGGGCACCGCGGCCATCGTGGCGATCGGGGCGGTGTTCCTGGGTGAGTCGGTGGGGCTCGCCAAGTTCACCGGCATCGCGCTGATCATCGCCGGAGTGGTCATCGTGAACCTGGCCGGGGAGCACTGACCGGACAGGTTCCGGTGGTCGGGACCGACGCGGACCCGACCACCGGTCCGACGGTCAGCTCGCCGTGCAGCTCAGCGTCGGCACGCTGTTGGTGCCGGTCCAACTACCGAGGAAGCCGAAGCTGGCACTGGCCCCGGCGGCCAGCCGCCCGTTGTACTCGGCATTGCGGGCGGTCACGGTGGTGCCGCTGCTGGTGAGGGCCACGTTCCAGGACTGGGTGACGCTCTGGCTGTTCGCGAAGGTCCACCCGGCGGTCCAGCCGGTGATCGCCCGCGCGCCGGCGGTCACCCGTACCTCAGCCTGGAAGCCGCCCTGCCACTGGTTGGTCACCGTGTACGTGGCCGTGCACCCACCGGCCGGCGGCGGCGTCGTGGGCGGGGGCGTGGTCGGCGGGGGGATGCTGTCGAAGATGCTGGCCTGCCGGGCGGTCTGCCGGATCCCGTTGGCACCGTTGAAGAGGCGCTGACCCCAGTCGGTCAAGCTCGCCGGGTTGAAGTTGGTGGCCAGGTCGAGATACTCCACGCCGCCGCCGTTACCGCTCCACGACCAGCCCAACCAGCCGATCCCGTTGGCCTGGCTGTACGCGAGGATGGTGTCCTCGTCCGGGTTCCCGTCGGAGTGGTTGAAGCCGAACTCACCCACCACGATGGGCAGTCCCGCGCTGCGGAACCGGCCCAGGTAGTCGCTGATCTCCGCAGCGGTGTCGAACACGCCGTACATGTGGACCGAGAAGACCGTGTTGCGGGCCGGGTCGGCGGCGAAGACCGAGGCGGCGTTGTCGCGCATGGTGAACGACCAGTCCTGGCCCCAGTTCGGCGCGTCCACCATGATCGTGTGGCTCAGTCCGCCGGCACGCAGGCGCTTGATCGCATTGGCGTTGTCGGTGGCCCAGGAGGCGTAGTTCTGGTTGCCGTACGGCTCGTTGCCGATGTTGACGATGACGTACTTCTCCTGACCGGAGAGGACATCAGCGAGGCTGAGCCAGTAGTCGACGGCACGGGCCAGGGTGATCGCGCCGCTCTGCTCGCCGTACCCGGTGGTGTCGTGCACCTCCAGCACACAGATCAGTCGGTTGGCCTTGCAGAGTGAGATGACGTTGGCGACGTCGGCGTTGGTGTTGCGGGTCCAGCGGTCGCCGCTGGAGAGCACCACCCGTACGGTGTTCGCGCCGAGCGCCTTGACGTCGGCGAACGAGCTGGTCTGCTGCGGGTACCAGGTGTGCGCGTGGTTGACGCCACGCATGATGAATTCGGTGCCGTTGGCGTCGTACAACTTGCCGCCGGCGACGGAGAAACCGGCCGCGGCGTGCGCCGGCTGGCCGAACGCCAGCACGGTGACGAGCAACGCGAGCAGTGTCGCGCCGGCGGCGGAGAGTCGAGTCTTCATGGCCTTCCTCAGGGAGGACCCCCGGTGCCCGACAGGGGTGGGGACGTACGAGGGAAGGCGGCTGCAGCCCGGCAGCCGCGCCCGGCTCTCGGCGCAGGCATCAGCGTAGGGCGATGGGATGGTCATCGCAACCGGTTCAGTTGGCGGACCCGATGCCCGGACAGCCGCAACGGCCCACGCGGACGCAGGCCGTCACGGGGCGATCATCCCCACCACAGGATGTGCGCCACACCCGGCTCTTAACCGGTTAAGAGCGACGGTAGGCAGGTGACTGCGATCCGTCAAGCACCGGGTCGGCCGAACCGGACGAGAGGGTTGACCGGCGCGCACCGGGGTATCCCGGGAACGATCCGTCGGTGAGAGGGGATACCAGGATGGTCAGCGTCGGCTACACCCTGATGAGCGAGCAGGCCGGGCCCAAACAACTGGTGGACCACGCGGTGCGGGCGGAAGCGGCCGGTTTCGACCAACTGGTGGTCTCCGACCACTACTACCCCTGGCTGGACTCCCAGGGCCACTCCCCGTACGCCTGGTCGGTGCTCGGCGCGGTCGCCCACGCCACCTCCCGCGCGCAGCTGATGTCGTTCGTGACCTGCCCGATCCGCCGCTACCACCCGGCGGTGGTCGCGCAGAAGGCCAGCACGGTCGGCGCGCTCTCGGACGGCCGGTTCACCCTCGGCCTGGGCGCCGGGGAGAACCTGAACGAGCACGTGGTGGGCGGCTGGCCGCACGTCCAGCAGCGGCACGAGATGTTCGAGGAGGCGTTGCAGATCATCCGGCCGTTGCTCAACGGGGAAACGCTGACCTTCTCCGGCAACCACTTCGACGTGCCCGACGCCTACGTCTTCGACCGCCCGGAACGGCCGGTGCCGATGGCCGTCGCCGCGTCCGGTCGGCAGTCCGCGACACTGGCCGCCGAGTACGGCAACGGCCTCATCTCCACCGAACCCGACCGGCACATCATCGAGATGTACGACGACGCCGGGGGCGCCGGCCAACCCCGCTACGGCCAGGTGGCCATCTGCTACGGCCCCGACGAGGCCGAGTGCCGCAAGATCGTGCACGACCAGTTCCGCTGGTTCGGGATGGGTTGGAAGGTCAACGCCGACCTGCCCAACCCGGACTCCTTCGCCGCCGCCACCCAGTTCGTACGCGAGGAGGACGTCGCCGAGGGCATCTCCTGCGGTCCGGACGTGGACGCGCACGTCGAGGCGTTCGCCAAGTTCGTCGACGCCGGCTTCACCCACGTGGCGATCATCCAGGTCGGCGGGGAGACCCAGCCGATGTTCCTGGACTGGGCGCACGAGCAACTGCTGCCCCGGTTGCGCGAGCTGTGAACCGAAACGTCGTCGACCGGGTCGCCCCGCCACAGCGCCGACCTCGCCCCACAACCCGCATCCACTGACAGGTGACCATCATGCGTTTCGGCAACACGGAGATCCGCCCGCTCGGCGGTGGCCTCGGCTGCCTCCTGATGATCCTTTTCTCGATCGTCGCATCGGTGGTGCTGACCGTCCTGCTGAACCTGGTGCTCTGAGACCGCACCCCTCAACGGCGCAGGCCCAGGGCGGTGAGCACCTCCCGGGCGCCCAGCCGGGCCGGGTCGAGCACCGACTGGCGGACCCAGCGGGCCACCGGCGCGACGGTGGCTTTCCACATCGCCCTGAGGCCCCGCGCCACCGGCACGACCGTCACCGACCAGACCCACCGGACCCCGCGCAGCAGCGGGCGCACCGTGTGGCGCCACAGCCAGCGCAGCCCTGTCCCGAGTGGACGCAACACCAGCCGGTAAAGCTGTCGCAGCACCCAGCCGGCCGTCCGCCACGCGCCGAGCACCGCGGCGACGAGCAGCCGACCTGACCCCGCGACGAGCCACCAGAGCCCGCGCAGGAGCCCGACGAACGCGGCACTCAGCGCCCTGTCGAGCGCGCCGACGGCACGCCGCAGCAGCCGTCCGACGGGGGCGAGCGCCGCACCCAACCAACTCAGCGGCCGCAGGACCAGGTGCTCGGCGAGCCACGCCAGCGCGCGCCCCAGCGCGACCAGTGGCGGACGCAACCCTCGCCGGGCCAACCAGACCAACGGGAACCAGATCACCGTGCGGGCCACCCAGGCGACTGCGGACGCCAGCCAGACCAGCGGCAACCACACCAGAGTGCGGGCCACCCACGCCAACCCACGCCCCACCCACACCAGCGGCAGCCACACCAGGTGCCGGGCACCCCAGACCAACGGCAACCACACCACGGTGCGGGCCACCCACGCCAGACCACGGCCCACCCACACCAGCGGCAACCACACCAGGTGCCGGGCACACCAGGCCAGCGGGGGCCAGCACAGCCGGTGCAGCAGCCGGCCGGCAGCCGCGATCAGCTCCCAGAGCAGGCGTACGGGCAGCACCACGACCAGCGCCACACCGCGTGCGACGGCCGCGACGAGCGGAAGCGCGACGGTGGCCGGCTGCGCCGTTGCCGAGACCAGCGGGTCGCCGGCCGGATGCGCCCTCGTCGGCGCGGCCCGGTGCTCAACCGACGGGCCGGGCAGCGGCGGGCGCAGGGGGTGGTGGTCGGTCACGGTGGCACGGTAATCGGCCCGCGCCACGCCGTGGGGGCGGGCCGCGACGAGGTGGCGGGCGGCCGGTCAACCGGCGGACAGCTCCACTGTGGCGAGCAGCGGATAGTGGTCGGAGGCGGTGGCCGTCGCATCGTCGCGGATCACCCGACAGCCGTGCAGCCGTTGCGCCACAGCGGTGCTGCCGAGCAGATAGTCCAGCCGCATCCCGGCGAACTCGGCCCCACCCAGCCGGGTGGGCACGGTGAGGCCGTCGGCCTCCGGTGCGTCGACGTTGCCTGCCGGCCACAGGTCGACGAGGCCGGCGGCGAGCAGCCGGGCGATCGCGCGGGTGTCCACCGCACCGCCGGAGCGACGCAGGTGCCGCCGCCGGTAGAGAGTGGGCATGCCGGCCAACCGGGCGGTGTGGTCGACTGTCGGGTCGAGCGCGTTGAGGTCACCGGTGACCAGCGCCAGCGGCCCCTCGTTGCGGCGCATCGCCGCGACCAGCCAGTCGACCTCCATCCGCCGTCGACCCCCCGAGTACGGGTAGAGGTGGGTGCCGAGCACGGTGAACGGGCCGGCGGACGTGGCCACCACGACGCGGGCGGCGGCGTGGTGGAACGGGCGGCGCACCGACCCGGCGTCGACGACCCGGTACGGCGGCCGGACCAGCACCGCCACCGGCTGCCCGAAGCAGGACCGGGCCAGGTGGGGCGTCATCCCCACCCGGCCCGCCACGGTGGCCAGCAACCCGTCCCGGTCGAAGCCGCGCAACTCCTGCAGGGCCAGCACGTCCGGTGCCTGCTCGTTGATGACCTGGACCACCTGATCCAGCCGGTCGGAGCCGCCACGATCCCGACCGCCGGTGCGGATGTTCCAGGTCATCACCCGCAGCACGACGGCGACACCTAGTCGGCTCGGCCGGCCCGCGCCAGCTCGTCGTCGAGAGTGTCCACGTCCTCCGACTCGATGGCCGGCTGGTTGCCTTCCTTCAGGTCCTCGTTGGGGCGGATCACCAGGTAGAGCAACCCGATCCAGAGCGCGGAGAGCAGGATCGCGCCCATGAAGTCGGTCGGGTGGTGCATCCCCCGGTACATCCGGGAGGTGGCCACCCCGACCGGCATGATCACGGCCAGCGCCACGAAGACCCACCGCCACCACCGGTCGGTACGCGGGAAGACGATGAGGGTGATCGCCAGCCAGATGCAGATCGTGGCCGCGATGTGCCCGGACGGGAACGACGAGGTGGGCATCTGCCCGTCCAGGTTCTCCACCCGCGGACGCGGCCGGTCGACGACGTGCGCCGACGCCAGGAAGAGGGTCAGCTCACCCACCATCGCCAGCGCCACGAAGAGCACCGGACGCCAGCGCCGCCACACCGCCAGCACCAGCGGGCAGAACACCAACGAGATCAGCAGGATGGCGTGGGTGTCACCGAACTTGCTCCACCACCAGCTGACCTCGGTCAGCGCCCCGGTGTGCCGCTCGGCGAACCACTGCGGCACCTCGGTGTCCAGGGTGTCGAAGAAGGTGCCCTTGGCGTGGTAGCTGACGTACATGCCGAAGGCGTACAGCGCCCCGAACACGATCACCCAGCCGACCAGCAGCTCGGCCACGGCGGAGCGGGGATGGGCCAACACGTGTTCCTCGGCCGGGGCGGGGGCGATGTCGTGCCCCGCCTCCGGCTCCAGGCCCTCGGTCAACGGCGGCACCGGCCGGCCCCGCTCCCGTCGCCACAGCCGGAAGGCGTATGCGGTGACGCCCAGCCAGGCGGCCCCGAGCAGCCAGGCGCCCAGCACGTCGGAGACGAAGTGCACGCCCAGCGCGATCCGGGTCAGGCCGACCAGCACCACCAGCAGACCGACGCCGACGATGGCCGGCTTGCGCCAGCGGGGCGCCATCGCCGGTAGGAACACCAGCAGCAGCGCTCCGTACGCGACGAACGAGCCGAGCGCGTGCCCGCTCGGGAAGCTGTTGCCGGGCGCGCTGGCGATCGGCACGTCCACCACCGGGCGGAGCCGACCGACGAGCGCCTTCAGCGACGGGTCGAGGATCAGGCCACCGACCCCCGTGATGATCAGGTAGACGGCGAGTCGGGGTTGCCGCCGGATCAGCAGCCCGACCACGGCGATGGTGACCAGCCAGATGAGGATCGGTCGACCGCCCAGGTCCGTCACCGCCTGGAGCACGGTGACCAGCGCGTGGTGCGGGGCGACGAGCCCGTTGAACCACTCGGCGAGCGCGTGGTCGGCGTCCTGGAGCGGGCTCCACCGCACCCGGACGAGCAACAACAGCAGCCCGAAGGCCACCCCGGCGCCGGTGACGGCCACCAGGCCGGCAATGCTCCGTTCGGCGAAATGACCGATCGGACGGTGTGCCACCTCTTTGACCGCGGCCACCCCGCACCTCCCTTGTCTGTCTGGCGAGGCGCTTTACCCGATCCGCGTCCGTCGTACACGCCGGTGCCGCTAGAGGGCCGACATGTCCCCGGTGTCGTACAGTTCGGCGCGGTCCGGGTCGGGCTCCCACAGGTCCGGTTGGGCGGGCTCCTGCACACCGATGCGCAGCGCCTCCAGTTGGGCGGCGAAGGCCAGCCCACCGAAGAGCGCCATCCCGGTCAGGTTGGCCCAGAGCAGCAGCGCCATCATGCCGGTCAGAGCGCCGTAGGTCTGCCCGAAACCGTCGCTGAAGCGCACGTACGCGGCGAGCAGCAGGCTGGCCAGCCACCACAACGCCGTGGCGGTGCCGGCGCCGAAGAACAGCCAGGACAGGCCGGGCTGGTTGCGGCGCGGCGCGTGTCGGAACAGCACGGCGACGGCGACGACTGTCAGCCCGAGGCTCAGCGGGAAGCGGATCACGTCCCAGATGCCGTTGGCGACCGCGCCCCACTCGTAGTGTTCGCGGACCGACTCGCCCATCGCACCGCCGCCGACCAGGATCAGGAAGCCGGCGAGCGCGGGCACGCCGGCGGTGACGGCCAGGACGGCCGCCCGCAGGTACTTGCGCAGCGCCGGACGGTCCCGCTCGACGCCGTAGATGCGGTTGGCGCCCCGCTCGATCTGGGCCATCGTGGTGGTGAGCGCGAACAGGCCGGTGAGCAGACCGAGGGTGAGCGCCACCTCCCCGGCGTCCTCGACGCGTTCGCCCTCCCCGAGCAGCTCGGCGACCATCTGCGAACTCTGGCCGGGGGTGAGCGCCAGGACGGTGTCGGCGACCACCTCGCCGCCCTCCGCGACACCCAACTCGCTGATCAGGCCGGTGAGGGCGATCAGGAACGGCACCACGGCGAGGCAGAGTTGCAGCGCGAAGGCCCGGGAGTGGCTGAACCCGTCGCCGTAGCGGAACCGGATGAACGCGTCCCGCAGCAGGTGCCAGCCGCCCTGCCGGCGCAGCGTGTGCCAGGCGTCGTCGGCGGAAAGCTCCTCGTCGGCCATCAGCCGGGTCTCCGGCACGATCCGCGTGCTACTCACGGCGTGCTTCCTCGATCAGCTGCTCGCCCCGCTCCCCGGCGCTCTGCACGTCGACGGCCAGGTCGGGAGCGTCCTCGGGCTGGGGGACGCAGAGCCACAGCGCCTGGGGCCGGACCTCCGCGCGCAACTGCCGGCCCGGGGCGATCAGGTCGCCGTCCAGCTCCCGGGGCTGCGCCCGGTTGCTGCTGATCACCACGCGTCGGCCCCGGAACACCTCCATCCGGGGCACCTCGCCGCGGCGGCGGATCACCGCCCAGCCGAGCGCGAGCCAGTGCCGCAGGTTGCGTGGGGTGAGCACGGCGACGTCGAGCCAGCCGTCGTCCGGCTCCGCCTCGGTCAGCAGGGTCAGGCCGCCCTGCAACCGGCCGACGTTGGCGATCAGGACCGACCGGGCCCGGCGGCGCACCGGCGGCCGGTCGTCGATGCGGATCTGCACCCGCATCGGCCGGTCCCGCAGGTGACGGGCGGCACCCATCACGTACGCCGGCCAGCCGATGCGGGCCTTGGTGGTCTCGGAGGTGGCGTCGAGCATCTGGGCGTCGAAGCCCATGCCGGCCATCACTGTGAAGTACTGATCCTCGACCGCGCCGACGTCGAGCAGCCGTCGGCCGCGTTCGACAGCGACCTGCAACCCGGCGGCCAGGTCGGTGGAGAGCCCCAGGTTGGCGGCGAGCAGGTTGCCGGTGCCCTGCGGCAGCACGGCGAGGGCCACGTCGGTGCCGACGAGCGCGCTGACGCAGGACATCACGGTGCCGTCACCGCCGCAGGCGAAGACCAGGTCGACGCCGGCCTTGACGGCCTGCTCGGTCTGACCGCGACCCGGGTCGTCGGCTGTCGTCTCGTACCACTGCGGCGCGGGCCAACCGGCCGCGGCCAGGGCGTCGTCGACGGTGCGTCGCAGCTCGTCGAGATCGTCGACCTTCACCGGGTTGACCACCACGGCGGAGCGCAGCCCGCCGTCGCCGCCCGCGGGCCGCCTGTCCTGTCCAGCATCCACGGCGCCAGTGTGCAGCACCCGGACGGCTTCAGCGACCCGGCGAACGGCCGGCGTCGGAAGTGCCACAGACAGGTTTCAACACGGTTCCACCCGTCAGGCCGCCGCCCGCAGCGCGACCTCCACCCGCCGGCGCAGATCGTCGAGGTCGACTCCGGACTCGGTGAGCGCCAACGCGCCCAGCCCGCCGCCCTCCCGCAGCACCCCGAGCAGGATGTGCTCGGTGCCGATGTGGCGGTGGCGCAGGCGCAGAGCCTCCCGCAGGGACAGCTCCAGCGCCTTCTTCGAGCGGGGCGAGAACGGGCCGCCGAGGTAGCGCTTCCGCCCCCAGCGGCGGCGCGGCGCCGGCACCGCTTCCCGTAGTGCGTCCGGGCCGAAGGACTGCTCGATGCGGGCCACGATCGCGGCCAGGTCGATGCCGATCTCCCGCAGGGCCGCCGCGTCCGCGTCGCCCAGACCGGCGCCGCCGCTGACGGTGTGCCGGCGGATGCGTTCGCGCAGGTCGTCGGCGCGCACCCCGGCGTCGGCGAGCACCCGGCTGGCCAGCCCGTTGTCGTCGGCGAGCATGGCGAGCAGCAGGTGCTCGGTGCCGACCGGCCGTTGCCCCTCGGCCCGTGCCTCCTCCAGCGCCCGTCGCACCACGTCGCGCGCCCGGTCGGTGAACCGTTCGAACATCACGCCTCCCAGGATGAGTTGACCGCCGGTCGCCCGGCGTGCTTCTTGTGCACTGCCTGTCGGCTGACCTCGAGCGTGTCGGCGATCTCCTGCCAGGACCAGCCCTGTCGTCGGGCGTTGTCCACCTGGACCACCTCGAGCCGCTCGAGCAGCCGGCGGAGCGCGCGGACGGCGCGGAGCCCGACCCGGGGGTCGGTGCTGCCGGCTGCCGCCGCGAGTTCTGTCGCCTGACTCATGCTGTCAACATACGTTGACAATCCTGCCGTGTCAACCCTGGTTGACGAACGGGTGCCGCCTGCCGCTCCCTACTTGACAGCGCTATAGCTAGCCGTTATCCATTAACGATCTAGACGAAGGACGTGCGTGGTGCAGGACGTGGTGCTGGCCATGCTGGCCAAGGAGCCGGCGCACGGATACGAGCTGCGCAGGCGGCTCCGTGCCGCGCTCGGCCCGCTGGGCGAGGCGATGAACGCCGGGCAGATCTACGTGACGCTGACCCGCCTGGGCAAGGCAGGGCTGGTGACCTCGCAGCGGGCCGAGGGCCTGCCGGACCGGCCCGAACGCCGGGTGTACGCGCTGACCCCGGAGGGGCAGCAGCGGGTCGCCACCTGGCTGGCCGAAGTGAACTGGCCGAAGCCGGACCTCGCGGAGTTTCACCTCAAGTTGGTGGCTGCCGCGACCGCCCGGCTGGCAGATCCGGTGGCCCTGGTCGACGCGCAGCGGCGGGAGGTGCTGCGCCGGCTTCGCGACGCCCAACGGGCCGCGCTGGACCGGTCGGTGGATCCGGTTGCCGGGTTGCTGCTCGAGGGTGTCGTGTTGCGGCTGCGGGCCGACCTGGCATGGCTGGAGGCGTGTGAACGCGTGTGGGCTGAACATGATCCGACCGGACGGAAGGCGGGGGCGTGACCGGGTCGACGGTGTTGCGGGCGCGTGGGCTGAGCATGCTGTACGGCGGCGAGCGCGCGCTGGTCCGGGCGGTCGACGAGATCGACCTGGACGTGCCGGCCGGACAGTCGCTGGCGGTGATGGGGCCCAGCGGCTGCGGCAAGTCCACCCTGCTGTATCTGCTCGGCGGGCTGCAACGTCCGACCGACGGGCAGGTGTGGCTCGGCGACCGTCGGATCGACACGATGAGCGAACGCGCCCTGGCCCGGCTGCGGCGTGACAACCTCGGGTTCGTCTTCCAGTCGTTCCAGCTCATGGACGAACTCACCGCGGTGGAGAATGTGGAGCTGGCCGCGCTGCTGGCCGGCCAGTCACCGGGGCGGGCCCGCAAGCGGGCGATGTACCTGCTGGACCGGGTGGGGCTGGCCGACCGCGCCAGGCACCTGCCCTCGGCGTTGTCCGGTGGGCAGCGCCAGCGGGTCGCCATCGCCCGCGCATTGAGCAACGAGCCGCTGGTCGTGCTGGCTGACGAGCCCACCGGCAACCTGGACAGCGCCGCAACCCTGGACGTGCTGCGGCTGTTCGAGGAGCTGCGCACCGCAGGACAGACCCTCGTGGTGGTTACCCATGACCCCCGCATCGCGGCGGTCGCCGACCGGGTGATCGCCATGCGTGACGGCGCGTTCGTCGACGACAACCGACTTGCCAGCGCCACCACCGGCACCCTCTACGACGGGCGGCGCTGACATGGCCGGCCGCCTCCTGCTCGTCTGCCGGCTGCTGATGCGGGACCTGCGCCGCCGCCGAACCGAAACCATCCTGCTCCTGACCGCGATCACCGCCGCCACCGCCACACTGACCATCGGCCTCAGCCTCAACGAAGTCGCCGACCGGCCGTACCAGCAGACCCGGACCGCCACCGCCGGCCCAGACGTGATCGTGACACCCCGGGTCACCGGCCAGGCCGCACTGGACGAGCTCGCATCGCTGACCACCGGGGCCGGCGTCACCGATCACAGCGGCCCCTTCCCGATCGCCTACCTGACGATGACAGCGGGCGGCAAGTCCGCGCACACCGTGGTAGCGGGCCGGAACACCACACCCGCGTCGATCGACCGACCCGCCGTGACCGACGGCACCTGGGTACGCCCCGGCGGCGTGGTCGTCGAGCGCGCCTTCGCCGACGCCCTCGGCATCCGCACCGGCGACACGGTCGACATCGGCGGCCACCTGTTGCGCGTGATCGGGACCGCCGTCACCGCCGCGAGAGCGACGTACCCCTACGCCGGGTGGCACTACCCCGGGAGCGTCCTGGTCGAGCGCGGCGGCCTGGTCTGGGTCGACCACAGCGACATCGCCACGCTCGCGGGCGGCCAGCCGCTGTCGTACACCCTCAATCTCAAACTCGCCGACCCGGCAGCCAGCAGCACGTACCCCATCGGCGACCAGCTCACCACCTGGCAGGCGATCAGCTACCTCAACGGTCGGCTGTACAGCGACGCGCAGATCGCCCTACTCGTCGGCAGCTGGCTGCTCAACGGCCTTGCGCTGGCCGGCGTCGCCGGCATCGTCGCGGGCCGGATCATCGGGCAGCGTCGCCGGGTGGGGCTGCTCAAGGCCGTCGGCGCCGGACCTGCCATGATCGCCGCCGTCCACCTCGCCGAGTACCTCGCGATCGGGCTCGCGGCCGCCGCGACGGGCCTGGTCACGGGCTGGCTCGCCGCACCTGCGCTGATCCGCCCCAGCGCCGGACTCATCGGCTCCGTCAACGCCCAGCCACCCGCGCTGCGCATGGTGCTCGCCGTCACGGTCCTTGCTCTCGCGATCGCTGTGGCGGCGACTCTGGTGCCGGTGTTGCGCGCCGCCGCCACCAGCACCGTTCACGCGCTTGCCGACACCGCCACACCACCGCGTCGCCGGCGGTGGCGCATCTGGCTGTCGCGGCGGCTGCCCACCGCCCTGCTCATCGGGGTGCGTATCAACGCGCGCCGGCCGCGCCGCGCCCGGCTGGTCACCGTGAACACCCTGATCACCACGACCACCCTCGTCGGCATTCTCATGGTCAACTCCCAGGCGGTGCACTTCGACCTCGGCTACACCGAACTCGCCAATCCCCGGGTGGAACGGGGCGAGCAGGCCACGCTCGTGCTCACCGTCGTGCTCTGCGTCCTTGCGCTCATCAACGCCGTCGTGAGCGCCTGGACCGCAGTCCTCGACGCTCGGCAGCCACTGGCCGTCGCGCGGACGCTCGGTGCGACGCCCGCGCAGGCCGGCCTGGGCCTGGCGGTGGCGCAACTACTTCCCGCCATACCCGGCGTCGCCGTGGGCATCCCGGCCGGCGTCGGGCTTGTCACGTTCGTCAGCACCGGCGAGGTCCAGTACCCACCCCACTTCTCGCTGCTCGCCACCGCGCTCGGAGTCCTGCTCGCCATCGCCGCGCTCACCGCCATCCCCGCGATGGTTGCCACCCGGCGTCCGGTCGTGGACACATTCCGGTCCGCACCGACCTGACCGCCGAGCCACCCGATCCCGCCCGCCACCGTGCCCTTCCGACTACCCTCGGTCAGGGACAGCTTGGTCGTGCCGGGCGCGACGCCCGGGAGGTGATATCGGATGGCCGCACCCGCCGACGCAGCGGTGCTGGTCGGCCTCGGGTCGGATCTCGACCTCCCGGTCGTCGAGCAGGCCGCGCAGGAGGCCGCCGGACAGGACCGGCCACTGCACCTGCTGCACACCTTCGACTGGCACGCGGCGTTCGCCGCGGACACCGTCGCCGCACCCCGCGACCAGGCCGAAGAGCTGATCGCCCGCGCCGCCCAACTCGCCCACCAGAGCGAGCCGGGGCTGACCGTACGCGGCGAGATCGTCGAGGGCTCCATGCTGCCCACCCTCATCCGTCGCTCGGCGGGCACCTTCCTGCTGGCGGTCGGCGACAGCGGCATGGCCGGTAGCGGCCAGTGCATTCCGGCCGAGACGACCGCCGTGCAGTTGGCCGCGCGGGCCGACTGCCCCCTGTTGGTGGTCCGGCGGGAGCCACCGCCGCAGGGTCCGGTGCTGGTGGGCGTGGACGGTTCACCCAGCTCGAACCTCGCCCTGCGGTGGGCCGTGCGGTGCGCGGCCCACCGGAATGCCCGACTGCTGGCGCTGCGGGTGGTCGAGTACGACGAGGACACCGACGCGGTCGCCGAGCAGCTCGGCGAAGCACTGGCCGAGCACGCCGACCAGCACGGCGCGGTGCCGACCGAGTGCCGCGTGGTACGCGGCGACCCCGCGGAGGTGCTGATCGACACGTCCCGCAACGCGCAGGTGGCGCTGGTCGCCGCCCGCGGCGACGAACCGGGCCGGGCCATGCTCGGCGCGGTCGCCCAGTCCCTGCTGTACCACTCACCGGCCCCGGTTGTCGTCGTCCGCGGCCTGGCCGAGGCGCCACTGACCGGGCCAGGTGCCCGGCCGACGCGGGACCAACGGCCCTGACCCGAGTCGTCCACACCGACCAGGCTGAACACCGGACGCCCCACACCTACCGCGAGAGGCACCATGATGGACACCGCTCTCGACGTGCACCGCGCCCTCACCGACGACGAGCTGCGCCGGCTGGACGCCTACTGGCGGGCCGCGAACTACCTCACCGTCGGGCAGATCTACCTGCTGGACAATCCGCTGCTGCGGGAGCCGCTCACCCCCGACGACATCAAACCCCGCCTGCTCGGGCACTGGGGCACCAGCCCCGGCCTCAACCTGATCTACGCCCACCTCAACCGCGTGATCGTGGCCCGCGACCTGAACGCGATGCTGGTCACCGGCCCCGGCCACGGCGGCCCGGCCATCGTCGCCAACACCTGGTTGGAGGGCACCTGGTCGGAGCGCTACCACGACGTGGCACGCGACGAGGTCGGGATGTCCCGGCTCTTCCGCCAGTTCTCCTTCCCCGGCGGCATTCCCAGCCACGTGGCGGCGGACGTGCCGGGCTCGATCCACGAGGGCGGTGAGCTGGGGTACGCGTTGAGCCACGCCTACGGCGCCGCGTTCGACCACCCGGACCTGCTGGTGGCCTGCGTCATCGGCGACGGCGAGGCGGAGACCGGGCCGCTGGCCGGCAGTTGGCTCTCCGACGTGTTCCTCAACCCGGCGCGCGACGGCGCGGTGCTGCCCATCCTGCACCTCAACGGCTACAAGATCGCCAACCCGACCGTGCTGTCCCGGATCCCCGAGGCCGACCTGCTCGACCTGATGCGCGGATCGGGCTACCAGCCGTACGTGGTGTCCGGCGACGATCCCGCCCAGGTCCATCGGACCCTCGCCGCGACGCTCGACCGCGTGCTGACGGAGATCGCCGAGATCCAACAGCGGGCCCGCTCCGGCGGTGTCGTCGAACGGCCCCGCTGGCCGATGATCATCCTGCGGACGCCGAAGGGCTGGACCGGCCCCCGTGAGGTCGACGACGTCCAGGTGGAGGGCACCTACCGCGCCCACCAGGTGCCGCTGTCCGGGGTCCGCGACAACCCGGCGCACCTGGCCGAACTGGAGCGTTGGCTGCGCAGCTACCGACCGGAGGAGCTGTTCGACGCCACCGGCGCGCCGGTGCAGGAGCTGCTGGCGCTGCCGCCGCGCGGTGACCGGCGGATGAGCGCCAACCCGGTCACCAACGGCGGCGTGGTGCTGCGCGACCTGACCCTGCCGGACTTCCGCGACTACGCGGTGGAGGTCCCCGAACCGGGTACCCCGATCGCCGGCGCGACCGGGGTGCTCGGCCCGTGGATCCGCGACGTCATCAGCGCCAACCCGGAGACCTTCCGGCTGTTCGGCCCGGACGAGGTCGCCTCCAACCGGCTGGGCGCCGCGTTCGAGGTGACCGACCGGGCCTGGGTGGCCCCCACCGTGCCCGGCGACGACCACCTCTCCCCCGACGGGCGGGTCATGGAGGTGCTCTCCGAGCACCTGTGCCAGGGCTGGCTCGAGGGTTACCTGCTGACCGGCCGGCACGGCGTGTTCACCAGCTACGAGGCGTTCATCCACATCGTCGACTCGATGCTCAACCAGCACGCCAAGTGGCTGAAGGTGACCCGGGCCATCCCCTGGCGCCAGCCGATCGCCTCGCTGAACTACCTGCTGTCCAGCCACGTCTGGCGGCAGGACCACAACGGCTTCTCCCACCAGGACCCGGGCTTCATCGACCACGTCGTCAACAAGAAGGCCGAAGTGGTGCGGGTCTACCTCCCACCGGACGCGAACACGCTGCTCGCCACGATGGACCACTGCCTGCGCAGCCGGCACTACATCAACGTGGTGGTGGCCGGTAAGCAGGCCGCGCCGAACTGGCTGACGATGGCGGAGGCGATCCAGCACACCCGGCGCGGCCTGGGCATCTGGGAGTGGGCCAGCAACGACGGCGGCACCGAACCGGACGTGGTGCTCGCCTGCTGTGGCGACGTGCCCACCCTGGAGACGCTGGCCGCCGTCGAGCTGCTGCGCCAGAACCTCCCGGATCTGAAGGTGCGCCTGGTCAACGTGGTCGACCTGATGCGGCTCCAGCCGGACACCGAGCACCCGCACGGTCTGACCGACAGAGAGTTCGACACCATCTTCACCGAGGACCGGCCCGTCATCTTCGCCTACCACGGCTACCCGTGGCTGATCCACCGCCTCACCTACCGCCGGACCAACCACGAGAACCTGCACGTGCGCGGTTACAAGGAGGAGGGCACCACCACCACCCCGTTCGACATGGTGATGCTCAACGATCTGGACCGCTTCCACCTGGTCATCGACGTCATCGACCGGGTGCCCGGGCTGGCCACCAGCGCCGCGCACCTGCGTCAACGGATGATCGACGCCCGGCAGGCGGCCCGCGACTACACCCGCCAGTACGGCGAGGACGACCCCGAGGTCGCCGAGTGGCGCTGGATCCGCGAAACCGACCCGACCACCCCCTGAAGGAGGACGACGTGCGCGACGCGGAGATCCTGGTTGGCTACGACGGCTCCACCGACGCCTCGTTGGCCCTGAACTGGGCGGTGCAGGAGGCGCGGCACAGCGGCCAGCCGGTGCGGCTGGCGTACGTCTTCGAATGGCTGACGGTGGCCGGTTGGGTCGGCCCGGGGGTGGCGCCCGGCGTGTGGCCCGACGACACCGCCCGCCGGCAGGTCGACGAGCTGGTCCGCAAGGCCGCGGCGGACGCCGCCGCGGCCAACCCCGGGTTGCAGATCACCGGCGAGGTGTACGACGGGCCGCCCACGCTGGTGCTGCAGGAACGCTCGGCCGAGGCCGGGCTGCTGGTGCTCGGCAGCCGGGGCCACGGCGGGTTCGGCGGCCTGCTGGTCGGGTCGACGGCGGTGTCCGTCGCCGCGCACGCCCACTGCCCGGTCGTGGTGGTCCGCGACGGGGTCGGCAGCGCCGCCACCGACACGTCGAGCCGCCCGGTGGCGGTCGGGGTGGACGGCTCGGAACCCTCGCTGGTGGCGCTCGGCTTCGCGGCCGAGCGGGCGGTGCAGCGGCAGGTGCCGTTGCGCGTCCTGCACGCCTGGACACCGGGCCCCGGCGGGGCTGCCGGGGTGCCCGACGAGCGGGCCGCCGTGGAGCAGGCGCTGGAGCCGTGGCGACGGACCTTCCCCGAGCTGCCGATGACCGTCGACCTGGTGTCGACCAGTCCGGCGGCGATGCTGATCGAGGCGAGTCGGGAAGCACTGCTGGTGGTGGTCGGCAGCCGGGGCCGCGGCGGGCTGGCCGGCATGCTGCTCGGCTCGGTCAGCCAGCAGCTCATCCAACACGCCCACTGCCCCGTCGCGGTGGTCCGCGAACGCTGAACACCGCGGGCGTAACGACCCGGCGGGGACGGGACCTGTGGCCCTGCGGGGACACCACCGAGTGTCGCAGGATGAGGCGGCAACCCCGGCGCGGCGGCGCGCCGTGCGGCACGATGAGCAGAGACGGAAAGGTCGTGACCATGAGTCAGGAAAGCCAGCTGACCACCGCGCTGGCGGAGGCCGCCGCCACCGCCGGCCACGCCCCCTCGGTGCACAACACCCAGCCGTGGCGCTGGCGGGTGCTGCCCGACGCGTTGGAGCTGCGCTCCGTCGCCGACCGGCAGCTCGCCGCCAGCGACCCCGACGGGCGACTGCTCGCCATCAGCTGCGGCACCGCCCTGCACCACGCCCGACTGGCGCTGGCCGCCGAGGGGTGGCGCGCCGTGGTGGAACGGCTGCCCGACCCGGACGACAGCGAGCTGCTGGCCCGGCTGACCGACCTCAGCCACACCACGGCCGACCCGGACGCCATGCGCATGGTGCAGTGCATGCAGGTGCGGCACACCGATCGCCGGCCGGTCAGCGACGAGCCGGTGCCGCCCACGGCGATCCAGGAGATCACCCGGGCGGTCAGCGCGGAAGGCTGCCGGTTGCAGATCCTCGACCGCGACCAGGTGCTGGAGCTGGCCGCCACCGCCGGGCACGCCGACACGGTCGAGGCCGAGGACACGGAGATGCGTACCGAGCTGGCGTACTGGACCAGCCGGGCCGGCTCGGGCACCGGTCTGCCGGCGGAGGTGCTGCCCGAGCAGCCCGCGCAGACCACCGTCCCGGGGCGGGACTTCGGTCGGCCCGGCAGCCTGCCGGTCGGTCCCGGGCACGACCGGATGGCGGTGTACGCGATGCTGCACGGCGACGAGGACGAACGGGACAGCTGGTTGCGCGCCGGCGAGGCGCTCTCCGCCGGTTGGTTGACCGCCACCCGGCTCGGCGTGTCGGTGGTGCCGCTCAGCGCGGTGGTGGAGGTGCCGGGCACCCGGCAGACCCTGCGTCAGCTGCTCTCCGGTATCGGCTTCCCGTACCTGGTGCTGCGGTTGGGCATCGCGGATCCGACCCGGTCCGGCCCGCCGCACACGCCACGGTTGACCACCGCGCAGGTGGTCGACACCTCGGCCGTCCGCTGACGGGCCCTGACGACGGGCGACGCCAGCGCTACCATCCCCCGATGACCAGCAACGCCCCGTCGCCCCGGCAGGAACCGTCCACGACACCGTCGCTCGGGCTGAGCCCGCTGTCGCGGGTCCGTCTCGACGAGCTGCTGCAGGAGATGCTGGTCCGCGTCGGTGAGGTGGTCACCAGCCGGGAGCGGCTGCGGGCCCTGCTGGACGCGGTGGTCGGCATCGGCACCAACCTGGATCTGCGTACCACCCTGCAACGCATCGTGCAGGCGGCCTGCGAGCTGGTCGGCGCCCGGTACGGCGCGCTCGGCGTGGTCGGCCCGGACCGGCTGCTGCACGACTTCATCGTCCACGGCATCACCCCCGAGCAGCATGAGCAGATCGGTGACCTGCCGCACGGGCGGGGCGTGCTCGGTCTGCTCATCGACGACCCCCGCCCGCTGCGGATGCCCGACATCACCCAGCACCCCCGCTCCTACGGCTTCCCGGCCAACCACCCGCCCATGCACAGCTTCCTGGGGGTGCCGGTCCTCATCCGCGACCAGGTCTTCGGCAACCTCTACCTGGCGGAGAAGCAGGGCGGCGCGCAGTTCACCGAGGACGACGAGGAGATCGTCGTCGCGCTCGCCGCCGCCGCCGGCGTGGCCATCGAGAACGCCCGCCTGTACGCCGTGGCGCACCGGCGGCAACGCTGGCTCGCCGCCACCGCCGAGATCACCACGGTGCTGCTCGGCGAGGTACGCCGTACCGACGCGTTGGCGTTGGTCGCCCGCCGGGCCCGCGAGGTCGCCGAGGCCGAGCTGGCGTTGGTGCTGCTCTACGACAGCGACACCGAGCACTTCTCGGTGGAGGTTGTCGACGGCGCCGACGCGCAGGCCCACCCGCTGGTCGGCGCGGTGCTGCCCGCCGCCGACACCAGTTTCGGCGCGACCGTCGCCGAGGGCCGGCACGACCAGGTCGACGATCTGGCGCACGCCGCGCCGTGGCCGGCGCTGCTGCACACCGGCCCGGCGATGATCTCACCACTCGCCACCGCCGAAACCCTGCACGGCGTGCTGATCGTGGCGCACCGGCCGGAGCGCGGCGGGGGTGCCAGCGAGGAGGACCTGGCGCTGCTGGGCAGCTTCGCGGGGCAGGCCGCGCTGGCCATGGAACGGGCCCGGGGCCAGGAGGAACGGGAACTGCTGGTGGTCCTGGAGGACCGGGAGCGCATCGCCCGTGACCTGCACGACGTCGTGATCCAACGGCTCTTCGCCACCGGTCTGCAACTGCAGAGCGCCGCACCGATGGGCCGCCCGGAGGTGGCCAAGCGGATCAACGCCGCCGTCGACGATCTCGACGCCACCATCCGGGACATCCGCCGGACCATCTTCGAGCTGCGTACGCCGATGACCTCGGAGCTGCGCACCGAGATCCGGGCGGCGATCGAGGCGGCCGCCGAGTCGCTGGGTTTCAAGCCGCATCTGGAGCTGGCCGGGCCGGTGGACAGCGCCGTGCCCGACGCCATCCGTCCGGACCTGACCGCGGTGCTGCGCGAGGCGCTGTCCAACGTCGTCCGCCACGCCCAGTGCACCCGCGTCGACGTGGCCGTACGCGTCGACGCCGGCCACGTCACCGTGACGGTCAGCGACAACGGGGTGGGCTGCGACCCGGCCGCCGCCCGGGGTGGTCTGGTCAACCTGCGCGAACGCGCCAGCCGTCTCGCCGGCACCTTCACGATCCTCGGCGTCGAACCGCACGGCACCGAGCTGCGCTGGACCGTGCCGCTGCGCGACTGACCTCCGCGACCCCGGTCAGGGGTTCTTGCCGAGCAGGCGGGTGGCCAGAACGGCGGCCTGGGTGCGGCGCTCCAGACCCAACTTGGCCAGCACGCTGGAGACGTAGTTCTTCACCGTCTTCTCGGCGAGGAACATCCGACCGGCGATCTCCCGGTTGGTCAGCCCCTCCGCCACGTACTCCAGGATCCGCCGCTCCTGCTCGGTGAGCGACTTCAGCTCGCGCGGCTGCTCAACGCCGTTGCGGATGCGTTCCAACACCCGGGTGGTGATCGCCGGGTCGAGCAGCGACTGCCCGGCCGCGACCCGGCGCACCGCGTCGACCAGGTCGGTGCCCCGGATCTGCTTGAGCACGTACCCGGCGGCACCAGCCATGATCGCAGCGAACAGCGCCTCGTCGTCCTCGTACGAGGTGAGGATCAGGCCCTTGATGGACGAGTCGACGGCCCGGACGTCCCGGCACACGTCGATGCCGTTGCCGTCGGGCAGTCGCGCGTCGAGGATCGCCACGTCGGGGCGCAACGCCGGGATGCGACGGGCCGCCTCCTGCGCCGAGCCGGACTCGCCGACCACCTCGATGTCACCGCTGCTCTGCAACAGGTCGGCCAGGCCACGACGGACGACCTCATGGTCGTCGAGGAGGAACACACGGATCATCAGTCGTTTCTACCCGCTGCCCGGGGCCCGGCGCACGGGCCGAAGGTCCCGACCAGTGGGCCGCGGGCGGGCGCTCGGTCCCGACCGGTCGGGACGTCCGGCCCTGCTCGGCGACCGCCGAAGCGTGGACCGTGAAGGTACGGCCACCACGGCACCACCCGCCGCCGGCCGCACCGGGAGAGGAGCACCGCCATGGAGATCGGCTACACCGCGACCCAGCTGCGGACGGCCGCCGTGGACGCGGTCCGGGCACCGTCGTTGCACAACACCCAACCGTGGCGGCTACGGCTGCGCGACGGCGGCATCGAGGTGCTGGCCGACCCGGGCCGCCGGCTGCCGGCGACCGACCCGAGCGGGTGGGGTGTCCGGGTCGCCTGCGGCGCGGCGCTGTTCAACCTGCGGATCGCCCTGGCCGTCGCCGGCACCCCGGCCCGGGTGCGGCTGCGCCCCGACCCGGCCCAACCGGACCTGCTGGCCCGGCTGGTGCCGGACCTCCCGCGCCGGCCCACCCCGGCCGAGCAGAGCCTGTACACAGCCATCCCCCGCCGGTTCAGCAACCGACTGCCGTTCTGGCCGGACCCGGTGCCCGCCGACGCCCGGTGGCGCCTCGGCGAGGCGGCCCGCACCGAACAGTGCTGGTTGGAGCTGCTGATCGGGGTGAGCGCGGTCTCCGCGTTCGGCGAGATCGCGCGCGGAGCGCACCGGGTGCTGGAACGCGACCCCGCGTACCGGGCCGAGCGTGAACGGTGGCTGCGTCGCGAGTTCGCCCCGGACGGCGTACCCAGCTCGGCCGGTGGCCCGCAGGGCGAGCCGCAGGATGTCCTGCCGGCCCGCGGCTACGGTGGGCGCGACCGCGCCCCCGGCCGGGACTTCGAACCGGAACCCCTGGTGGGGGTGCTGGGCTCGGCGGGTAACACCGCGGTGGACCAGGTGATCGCCGGGCAGGCCCTGCAACGGCTGCTGCTCACCGCCACGGACGCCGGGCTCAGCGTGTCGATGCTCTCCCAGCCGATCGAGGTGCCGTCGGCGCGGGAGCAACTGCGGCTGTCACTGGGCCGGCTCGGCACCCCCCAGATGGTGCTGCGGATCGGGTACGGCCAACCGGGCCGACCGACCCCCCGACGCGACGTCGACGAGGTGCTGGACCTGCCGGTGGTGCCCGCCTGACCCGCCGGGGCACGCTCAGCCGGCGAGGACGGCGGCCTCCCGGGCCGGGTCCAGCCCGACCGGGCCGCGCTCCGGTCGCCCGGCGCGCGGCGGAACCGCGCCGACCTCGCGCAGCCAACGCCAGGTGTCCTCGACGGTCCCGGTCACCGGCCGGCAGGTCAACCCGGCGGCCAGCGCGCGGGTCACGTCCTGCTCCAGCAACCCCCGGTACGGGTGGCCGCGCGGCATCCAGATCGGCAGGTCGCTCCACGGCTGCACGCCGGCGGCGAGGATGGTCTCCGGTTCGGTCCAGCGCAGCCGGGCGGCGGCACCGGTGGCGGCCACGCACGCGTCGAGCAGCTCGCCCATCGTGGTCTGCGTCGGCCGACCGACCGCGTTGAACGTGCCGCTGACCCGGCGGTCCCCCGCGTCCAGCATCCACCCCGCCAGGTCGCGGACGTCGACGTACTGCACCGGCAGGTCGGCCGGGCCGGGGGCGAGCACGTCCCCGCCGCGCTCGATCCGCCGCAGCCACCAGGGCAGCCGACCGATGTCCTCCCCCGGGCCCAGGATCAGACCGGCCCGGGCGATCAGCGCACGCCTGCCGAACACCCCCCGCACGGCACTCTCGGCACCGGCCTTGAGCTGCGGGTAGTCGCCGTCGACGGCGTCCGGGTCGGCGTCCACCACCGGGGAGTCCTCATGCAACCCGGCGGCGGCGTGGTCGGTGTAGACGGACCCGCTGGACACGTACACGTAGTGGCCGACCGAGGCGAGCAGTGCGCGGGCGGCGGCGCCGGCGGCCCGCGGGGCACCGTCCCAGGTGTCCACCGCCACGTCCCACTCGCCGCCGGCCAGGGCCGCCAGGCCGTCGGGCGCGGTGCGGTCACCCCGCAACCGGTGTACGCCGGGCGGCACCGCGCCGTGCCGCCCCCGGTTGAACACCGTCACCGACCAGCCACGGCGCACCGCCTCGATGACAGTGGCCCCGCCCACGAAGCCCGTACCGCCCAGCACCAGCAATCTCATGCGTTCCACAGTGCCGACCCGGGGCGGTGCGGCACACCCCTGTTCACCGGCAGCGGATCTGCCCGTGGCAGAACCAGCGGGGCGCGGTCACTCACCCGCCCTCGCCGGTCGCGGCCAGCGCGGTCCGGCGGTGCAGCAGTGCCGCCCTCGCCCGGCGGGCCGCCCGCAGGTGTGCGCCCGCCAGGACGCCGAGCACCAGCACCACCCCCGGCAGCACCGGCTCGAGCTCGTGCCGCACCACGCTGATGACCAGCGCACCGACGCTGAAGGCCAGCCAGGCGCCGACGCCGAGCCAACCGGCGACCACCCGGTCCCGGGCGAACAGCGGGGTCCGTCGGGTCACGGCCCAGCCGCCGAACGCCGCCCAGCACAGGCCGATCGCCACCAGCGCGGCGAAGGCCACGCTGGTGCGTGTCGGTAGCTCGGGCTCGGTCGCCCAGAGCAGACCGATCAGGCCGCTCCCGGTGAGACCGGTGAGGCCCACGGCCAGGTAACCGACCCGCCTGCGCAACGACAACGGCGCGTCCAGACGCGCCAGTACCTCTTCCGGAGTCATGCCTCGTACCCCTTCCGCACCAGCTCACGGCGTAACAACGTGCGGGCCCGGTTGAGCCGCGACTTGACGGTGCCGACGGGGACGCCGCAGATCTGCGCGCAGGCGTCCAGCGGCAGATCCTCCAGGTAGAACAGCAGCAGCACCTCCCGTTCCCGGGCGGGTAGCTCCGCCAGCGCGCCGGCGAGGGCCTCCCGGTTGACGACCCCCTCGGCCTCGTCGTGGCCCGGCAGGTCGTCGATCGGTTCGGGTTCCGGGCGGGCGTACGCGTCCCGCAGCCGGTTCATCACCGCCCGGCGGGCGATGGTGAAGAGCCACGGCGTGAACCGGTCCGGCTGCCGCAACCTCGGCAGCCCCCTGAGGACCGCCAACCAGATCTCCTGCACCACATCGTCGTCGGACCCACCGAGCATCCGCCCGACGTACCGTTCGACCGCCGGATGCCAGCCCTGCACCAGTTCGGCGAACGCCTCCCGTTCACCCAACTGGCAGCGGACCACCAGCAACTCATCGCTCATCGGCCCTCCTTCGCCTGTTCAGTCGCTGCGGGCGTCCGGCAGGTTCACGACGCGCCACAGCGGGACCGGCGTCGGGCGGGTGGCGGGGTCGCCGACCTCGTCCAGGATGCAGGAAAGCCACCCAGGGGCATGGTCAACGGAGCCGCCGATTGCGAAACTGCTTCAATCTGCGTCAGCACGGGCAATCGAGGCCCTTGACGCAATTGGTGACCACGCGTGCCGCCCAGGTGACGTCACGTGCCGGACCGCTACCCGAGGCCGGTTCGACGTCGGCACAACCCGGATGGAGGGGAGATGTCAGGCACGCCGCTGTCCCTGCCGCAGCCGTCCGCGCGGGCCCCCGAGTTCGGCGGGAACGCGCTCATCGTCTGCGAGAACCTGGTGCGGATCTACCAGACCGGTTCGATCGAGGTGCAGGCACTGCAGGGCCTGGACCTGGCCGTGGAGAGCGGTGAGCTGGTCGCCGTCGTCGGCGCCTCCGGGTCGGGCAAGTCCACGCTGCTCTCCATCCTCGCCGGCATCGACGCGCCCACCGCCGGGCGGGTCCGGGTCGAGAAGTGGAACCTGCTGGCGATGTCCCGCGCGGACCGGGTGGACTACCGGCGACACACCGTCGGGTTCGTACGGCAGCAGACGGCGAGCAACCTGATCCCCTACCTGACCGCACGGGAGATGGTGGACCTGCCGATGACGGCGGCCCGCACCGCGAAGGAGGAACGTCGGGAGCGCGCGGCCGAACTGCTGGACAGCCTCGGTGTCGCCGACTGCGCCGATCGCCGCCCGGGCCAACTCTCCGGAGGGCAGCAGATGCGCGTCGCGATCGCGGTGGCGCTGGCCAACCAGCCGCGCGTCCTGCTCGCCGACGAGCCGACCGGTGAGCTGGACGCGGCCACGTCCGCGGAGGTCTTCGGCGTGCTGCGCGACGTCAACCGGCGCTACGGCGTCACCGTCGTCGTGGTGACCCACGACCCGGCGGTCAGCGACCAGGTCGAACGAACGGTCGCGATCCGGGACGGGCGCACCAGTAGCGAGGTGCTGCGCCGCACCACCACCGACGCGGCGGGCGACACCCACATGATCGCCGAGGAGTACGCGGTGATGGACCGGGCCGGGCGGGTCCAGGTGCCCCGCGACTTCCGCCAGGCGCTGGCGCTGACCCGACGGGTCCGGCTGGCCCTGGAACCCGACCACATCACGATCCGCCCCGATTCGGAGACCAGCGCATGAGTGCCGAGCCGCTGCTGCGCGTACGCGACGTACACCGGAGCTTCCGCACCGGGCCGACCGTCGTGCACGCCCTGCGCGGCGTGTCGTTCGACGTGGCCGCCGGTGCCATGGTGGCGCTCGTCGGCCGGTCCGGTTCGGGCAAGACCACACTGCTCAACGTCATCGGGGGCCTGGACCGCCCGGACGCCGGCACCGTGCACGTCAACGGCACCGACGTCGCCGCGCTCGACGAGGACGGCCTGTCCCGGCTGCGGCGCGAGACGGTGTCGTACGTCTTCCAGAGCTTCGGGTTGATCCCGGTGCTGTCGGCGGCGGAGAACGTCGCCGCCCCGCTGCGGCTGGCCCGCGTCGCCCCGGCCGAGCGCGAGCGGCGGGTCGGGTTGCTGCTGGAGCTGGTCGGCCTGGCCGACCACGCCCGGCAGCGGCCGGCCGAGCTGTCCGGCGGCCAACAGCAGCGGGTGGCGATCGCCCGCGCGCTGGCCGCCTCGCCCCGGCTGCTGCTCGCCGACGAGCCCACCGGGCAGCTGGACGCCGAGACGGGCCTGTCGGTGATGGCCCTGCTGCGCGGGATCGTGGAATCCGAAGGCGTCACCGTCCTGGTGTCCACGCACGACGCGGTGATGATGGCCCTGGCCGACCGGGTGATCCGCATCCACGACGGGCACCTCGACGAACAGGCGGCCGGGCAGCCGTACGAGCCCGTGCCGGACGCCAGGTGACGCGTCGATGCTGAGGCTGGTCAGCCGGCGCGCCCGCGCGCAGTGGCCGCTGCTGGCGGCTCTCCTCGGGGTCGTCACGATCGGCGCGACACTGCTGGGCACCTGCACCCTGCTGGTCACCCGCACCGCCGAGCGGGCGCTGGAGATCGCCATGGCCGACGCCGCCCCCACCGCCGTCGACGTGACCGTCTACACCGGCACCGTCGAGGGCCCGGACGCGCGGTCCGTCGCCGCCGACACCCGCACCGTGGTGACCTCCGCGCTCGCACCGTTCCCCGCGACGACGACCGCGCGGGCGTCGACGGTGCTGCGGGCGCTGCCGCCCGCGCTCGCCCCGGGCACCACAGTGCCGGCCCAGGCGTACCTGTCGGGGCTGGACGACCTGCCGGCCCGAGCCGAGCTGATCACCGGACGCTGGCCGCGGCACCCGGGCGACGCGGTGCTGCTGGAGTCCACCGCCCAACTGCTCAACCTCACCCCCGGCCGCCAGGTGCGCCTCGGCGCCGAACTGGCCCACGCCCCCGTCCCGGCCGTCGATGTGACAGTCGTCGGCGTGGTTCGCCCGCTGCCGGGGCGCGGCTGGGACCGCGACCCGTTGGCCGCGGCCGGCTCCGCCATCGGCTACCGCGACGGTCGCTTCATGCAGCCGGTCAACGCCTACGGCCCGTTCCTCGTCGACCTCGCCGACCTGGTCACCACCGGCGCCACAGTGGATCGGATGGAGGTCACCGCCCACCCGGACCTGTCCAACCCCAACCGCCGCGACCTGGAGACCGTGGCCGGGGCCATCCGCAACGCCGACCGCCGGCTGGCCGGCACCCTCGGTGACCGCGTCCAGCTCGCCCGGGTTTCCTCCGACCTGTCGTCGACAGTGCGGGCAGCCGACGACCAGCAGCACGTCACCGCCGCCGTCGTGCTCGCCATCGCCGTCCTCGGCGGTGTCCTGGCCGCGACGGCACTCGTCCTCGCCGGTCGGCTGACCGCGGACCTGCGCGCCGACGAGACCGCCCTGCGGTCCGCCCTGGGCACCAGCCGCCGCCAACTCGCCGCCAGCGCGACACTCGAGGCCGGGCTCGTCGCCGCCGTCGCCGCCACGCTCGCGACACCGGCCTCGTCGGTGGTGCACGCCGGCCTCACCCACCTGCCGCCGCTGGACCGCGCCGGCCTGACCGTCGGGCCGGGCGTCACCGGCGCCCAGGTCCTCGCGGTCGTCGGCGGCGCGCTGGCGCTCGCCGCCGTACTCACCGTCCTGGCGGTCCGGCCGGTCGCGGCGGCCGGCGACCGGCGGACCCGCCGGGAAATGCTGGCCCGGTCCGGCGCCGACCTGATGCTCGCGGTGTTCGCCGCCGCCGGCTGGTGGCAGCTGTACGCGCAGCCCACCGCCGCCAGCCCCCGCGCCGACGCGGTCCGGGTGCTCGCGCCGGCGCTGTTGCTCACCGCCGGCGCCGCCCTGGCGCTCCGGGTGGTGTTACCCGCCCTGCGCGGCGCCGACCGGCTGGCGTACCGCGCCCGCGGGCTGGCGCTTCCGCTGGCGCTCTCCGAGGCCGCCCGCCGGCCGCAGGCGGTCGCCGCCGGGCTGCTCGTCGGGCTGGCCTGCGCGGCCGGGACGTTCGGCGTCGCCTTCGACAGCACGTGGCACCAGTCGCAGCGCGACCAGGGGGCGCTGTCCGTCGGCACCGACCTGGCACTGGCCCTCAGCACGGCACCGGTGCCCGGAGACGGCGCGGTCGTCAGCGCGGCCACCGCCGGGGCGGTGAGCCCGGTCCTGCACCGTGGTACCGCCGTCGGTCAGTGGCTCGGCACCGCCGGCGATCCGGCACGCCTGGTCGCCGTCGACACCACCCGCGCCGACGCGCTGCTGCGCGGGCGACTGGACGGCGACCGCGGCTGGGCGGAGCTGGGTGCCACGCTGGCCCCACCCACCCGCGTCACCGGCCTCGCCGTCGCGGCCAACGCCCCGCTCGTCCTGAGCGGAACCGCGGCCGGCGACACCCCGCTCGCCGTGACGCCCCGGCTGCTGCTGCAGGACGCCACCGGCCTCCGCACGTCCTGCACCGGCCCCGCCCTCCCGCTCGACGGCCGGGAGTTCCGGCTGCCCAGCTGCGCGACCGCTGACGGGCTGCGCCTCGTCGCGGTCGCCCTGCCGGTCACCGCCGACCCGGCCGGCGGCACCGTCGCCGTGGCCGTCACGCTCACCGTGCCGTCCCCCGCGTCGACCGAGACACCCGCTGACGGATCGGACTGGACCGCGACGTCCGCGCCGCCGGTGCCGAACAAGGTGACCAACCCGAGCGTCACGCTGTCCGCCACACCGGCCGGAACCGCGCTGCGGATGGCCGCGACCGTCGAGCTCGACGGCGCCCCGGACGCCGCCCGGACCCTCGTCGCCACCGCCTTCCCGGACCCCGGCCCGGTGCCCGTCGCCGTGTCCGCCCGCTTCGCCAGCGAGGTGGGTGCCCGCCCGGGCAGCACGCTCAGCGTCACCGTCGGCCTCACGCCCGTCCCGGTCATCGTCACCGAGGTCGTGCCGACGGTGCCGTCCGCCCCGGGCGCCGTCGCCGTCCTGGCCGACCTGGACATGCTGTCGCGCGCCCGCGCCGTCACCGGCGACCTGACGTTCCCGGTCGACGCCTGGTGGGTCGGCCACCCCGCCGGCCCCGGTGCCGTCGAGCGGGCCACCGCCCTGCACCTGGGCACCGTCACGACCCGCGAGTCGGAGACCGCCCGCCTCATCGGCGGTCCACTGCGCGCCGGGGTGCCGGGCGCGCTCCGGCTCATCGTCCCGGCCGCGGCCCTGCTGCTGCTCGCCGGCGTCGTCCTGCACGTCACCTGCGACCTGCAGGTCCGCGCCGTCGAGGTGGCGCGGCTGCGCGGCCTGGGAATGTCCCGGCGCGGCATCCGGGCCGTGCTGCTCGGCCAGCACGCCGGCGTGCTGCTGCCCCTGCTCGCGGCGGGCGCGGCCGTCGGCGCACTCGCCACCGGGGTCGTCGCTCCGCTGCTCGTGCGCTCCGACACCGGCGCCGCGCCCATCCCGGCCGCCCAGCCACACTGGCCGTGGCCAGCCGAGGCCGCACTGCTCGCCGTACTGCTGGCCGGCTGCCTGCTGGCGATCGCCCTCGTGGTCACCGTCCAGGTCCGCCGGGCCGACGCCGCGCACCTGCGGGTGGCGCCATGAACCCGTGGCTGACCCGCCGGTGGCCGGCGCCGCACTGGCCCAGCATCCGTGGCCGGGCCCGCGCCGACGCCGGTCCGCTGCTGCTCACCGCCGCCGTCATCGCGGCCGTCGCGCTGCTCGCCGGCGCCGTGCCGGCGCTGCTGCGCGCCGCCGCCGACGACGCCGTCCAGGACGCGGTCCGCCGCGCCGGCCACGACGCGAACGTCCTCGTACACGCCGACTGGGAACGTGACGACGGCCCGAACGGCGGGCGGATCCGGACCGCCGGTCTCGCCGACGACGTCGAGGACCTCCGCGCCCGGGCGACATACGCGCTCGGGCCCGACCTGGACGCCGCGCTGCTCCCGCCCGTCGCCGTCGTCAGCGGCCCGATCCTCAGCATCACCGAGGGCAGCGTGCCGCGTACCTTCCAGTTCACCTACCTGGCCGACGACCGCGACGGCCCGGCCGTGACCTGGATCGCCGGCAGTGCGCCCGGCTCCCCCTTGCCCGACGAGCCCGTCGAGGCCCCCTACGACGGGCCGCCCTGGCCGGTGCAGGTCGGCCTCGCCGAGCCGGCCGCCGCCGCACTCAACCTCGGCCCCGGCGACCGGCTCCCGGTCAAGGACGGCCAGGGACGCGACAGGGACGTGCGGATCAGCGGAATCTACCGCCCCGCGGACAGCACCGACAGCACCTGGCGACTCGCCCCGGCGCTCCTGGGCCCCCTGCCCGGCGCCGACGGTGTGGGGATCACCCGGTTCGGCGGCCTGCTGTCACGCGAGTCGTTACCGGACGCCCGGCTGGCCGTCGACCAGGACCAACTGCGGCGAACCGTCCACTTCGCCCCCGAACCCGGCGCGCTCACCTGGGACACCACGGCGACGCTCGCCAACCAGGTGGTCGCGCTCAAGGCGACCTCCGGCTCATCAGGTGCCCGCGACGGGTCCCTGCGCTGGGAATCGCAGCTCGACACCACACTGCGCGACGCCCGTACGCGCGGCAACGCCGCTTCCGCGCAGGCCGCCGTCCTGCTCACCGGGATCCTGACCGTCACGGTGCTGGTCCTGCTGCTCGCCGCCGCGCTACTGGTCCACCGCCGTACCCCGGCGTTGGGCGCCGCCCGGCAGCGCGGGGCGGCGTTACCCGACCTGGCCGCGGAGCTGACCATCGAGTCCACAGTGGTGTCGGTGTCGGCCGCCGCCGTCGGACTCGCGCTCGCCCGCGCGGTCACTCCGGGCGTCTCCTGGACCTGGGCCGTTCCCGTGGTCCTGGCCGGCGCGGTCGCCGGGCCGGCGTTCGGCACCCTCGCCGCCGCCCGCGCCAGTCGCGACCGACGCCAGCCCGCCAACCCGGCCGCTCGGCGTTGGATCCGGGCCACCGGCCAGCTGCGCCGCGCCGCCGTGGAGGCGGCTGTCCTGATCGCCGCGGTCGCCGGGTTCGTCACACTGCACCAGCGTGGGCTCCTGCCGGACGCCGCCGACGGCGACACCGGTGAGCTGACCGGCGACCTGGTCCTGCCGATCAGCGCCCTCGCTCTGGGTGGGCTCGTCGGCGCGCTGGTCCTGCTCCGGCTGCTGCCCCTCGGGGCGCGGTTCGCGCTCCGCCAGGCGCTGCGCTCGCGTCGCCCGCTGGCCGTGTTCGGTGCCGCCCGGGCGGCCACCACGGCCGGACGCGCGTTGCCGCTGCTGGTTCTGGTCAGTGCCACGGCGCTCGCGTCGTTCGCGCTCATCCTCGGCAGCACCGTCACCCGGGGTCTGGCCGACGGCGCGTGGAGCACCGTCGGCG
The DNA here is from genome assembly GCF_029809455.1 of Micromonospora sp. DH14. Classification (NCBI taxonomy): domain Bacteria; kingdom Bacillati; phylum Actinomycetota; class Actinomycetes; order Micromonosporales; family Micromonosporaceae; genus Micromonospora; species Micromonospora sp. DH14. Next base: position 48,952 of record NZ_JARVKT010000016.1, read on the forward strand.
CCGACGCCCGCCTCGACCTCGGCGCCGACGCGCAGGCGGCGACGCCCGCACTGGCCGAACGCGTCGCCGCCGCACCCGGTGTGCAGCAGGTCGTCGTCGCGCAGGTGACCGACTCGGCGCGCGTCTTCGCCGAATCGACGCTGTTCACGCCCCGCCTGGTCGTCGTGGACGCCGCCGCGTTCCAGCGCCTGCTGGCCAGCACCCCGCTGCCCGACGCGCCGGCGCTGGCCCGGCTCACCGCACCGGCTCCCGCCCCCGGGGACGTTCCGGCGTTGGTCCTGTCGAACGACAGCGAACTGCGGACCGGCGCCCGGTTGCAGCTGCCCCGCGACCACGCTCCGGCGATCCGTCTCGCCGCGGTCGGTACCGCGCCCGCCGTCGGCGGTGCCGGCGACGTCGTCGTCGTGGACGCCACGGCCCTCGCCGCCGCCGGACTGCCCGCCGTCCCGAACACCGTATGGGTGACCGGTCCCGGCGCGGCGCGGGCCGTGACGAACAGCGACGTCGCCGCCGACATCGTGCTGCGCGCCGACGTCCTGCGCGCGCAGCGGGTGGCTCCGCTGACCGCGGGGCTGCTCCGGCTGGCGTGGACGGCCGCCGCGGTGCTGGTGGCGCTGGGGCTGCTCGGCCTCCTACTGGCCGCCGCCGCCGGTACCTCGGAGCGGTGGCACACACTGGTCCGGCTGCGCACCCTCGGCCTGCGGCCCCGCGACGCCCGCTGGGTCGCCGCCGGAGAGCTGCTGCCGCCGGTCCTGGTCACCGCCGGGTACGGCCCGCTACTCGGGGCCCTGCTGGCCCGCCTGACGCTCGGCCCGCTCGACCTGCGGCTGCTCACCGGCCAGACCGGCGACCCGGCGACGGTCCTGCCGTGGTGGCTGCTCGGCCTGGTGGGCGTGGTGCTGCTGGCGGTGGCCGCCACTGTCGTCCCGGTCGAGTCGGCGCTGCGGCGACGCGACCGGCTCAGTGAGGTGCTCCGCGCCGGCGAGTGAGCGGGAGCCGCAGGTCGGCGGTGCCGCAGCTCACCGGCCGCGAACGGCCCCGACCCGCGCGGCGGACGGGTAGCGCTGCCTTCACCGAGCGCACATGGTCGGGCGTGGATCAATGTCCTACCATCGCCGCATGGGCAACGGCACAGCCTCGGCGGATGCCCCGAAACCGCCGTCCGGCCGACCCACGGTGGGCAGGCTGCTCCGGACGTACCGCCTGCACAGCGGGCTGACCCAGCGCGAGCTGGCGGTCCGTGCCGGCCTCAGCATCGCCGCGCTCCGGGACCTGGAACAGGGCCGGAGCACCAGGCCGAGACACGCCTCGGTGGTGGCTATCGCGGCAGCGCTCGGCCTCGACGACCGGGCCAGGGAAGCGCTGCACACCTCAGTCGCCGCGACGACGCGGGCGTGCGATCCGCGCCGGGAGGCCGACCCCGGTGCGCCCGCACAGATCCGGGTGCTGGGGCCGCTCGAACTTCGACGCGGGAACGAAACCGTCGCCGTCGGCTCGGCCACCCAACGGGTCCTGCTCGCGAAGCTCGCCCTCGGTGCCCCGGAACCGGTCCCGCGGGACTCCCTCCGCGAACTGCTGCGGGGCCGTTACTCGTTGGAGGACGCGACGAAGCTACTGCGTACGCACCTCACCCGACTACGCCGGCTGGTCGAGCCCTCGGGCCAGCGCCTCATCGTCCCGACCCCGTCGGGCTACCGCCTTGTCGCCACCGCCGAACAGCTCGACCTGGCCCGACTCCGGCAGTTGGCGGCGCAGGCGCGCGACGCGTCGCCCGAGTACGCACTCACGCTCCTCGCCAAGGCGGCGGAGCTGTGGCGGGGCGGGTGCGACCTGGACGAGCTGGCCGGTGACCCGCTGCTCGCCTCGGTCACCGAGGAGTACGCCACCCTGCTGCGGCGCTTCGCCGAGGTCGCCCGGGACGTCGGCGAGCCGGAGCGGCCGCTGCCGCGCCTGCGCGAGCTGGCCGATCGGCTGGAGTTCCACGAGCCGCTGCACACCGCACTGATCGTCACGCTGGCGGCCAGCGGACGGCAGGCGGAGGCACTGGCCGCCTACCAGCGCGTTCGGGCCAACCTGCGCGAACAGCTCGGGCTCGATCCCGGGGAGCTGCTACGGGACGCCCACGTAGGTGTGCTCCAGCAGCGCGGGCGGGTACCCGGGAGGGAGGCCCGCAACGTGGTCCAGCAGCTGCCGGCCGCCCCGGCCGGGTTCGTCGGCCGGGAGCCGGAACTCGCCCGCATCGTCGCCGCCGTCGCGCGTACGGGGCACGAGCTGCGGCACGCGTCGTCGCGGGTCGTCCTCGTACACGGTGCGGCCGGATCGGGAAAGACGGCCCTGGCGCACACCGCCGGGCATCGGCTGCGCCTGCGATATCCCGGCGGCCAGCTCTATGCCGATCTGGGTGGCGCCTCAGCCGAGCCCGCTTCCCCGACGGCGGTCCTCGGCCGGTTCCTGCGGGCGCTCGGCGTGCCCGTCGACCGCATCGGTGGCGACCTCGTCGAGGACTCGGCCCTGTTGCGCACCGAGTTGGCCGGGCGCCGGATGCTCGTCGTGCTCGACAACGCGAGCGACGCGGCGCAGGTGCTGCCGCTGCTGCCAGGTACCGGCCGAAGTGACGTCCTGGTCACGAGCCGGCGGCTGCTGCGCGGGCTGGAGGTCGCGGCCTCGGTGCCGCTCGACACCCTGACGGCGGCCGAGTCGCTTGAGATGATCGCGGCCGCGGCCGGCGGCGAGCGGGTCGCAGCCGACGCCCAGTCCGCGCAGGAGCTGACGGGCGTCTGCGGTCACCTGCCGCTCGCGTTGCGGATCGCGGGGGCGCGGCTGGCGAGCCGTCCGTCGTGGGCGATCGGCGACCTGGTGCAGCGGCTGCGTGACGAGAGTGGCCGCCTCGCCCAGCTCGACGACGGGTCGACGAGCGTACTGGCCAGCTTCCAGCTCAGCTACGACAGTCTCAGCGAGCCGGCCCGGCGGGCGTTCCGGCTCTGCGCGCTGCACCCCGCGCAGGATTTCGGAGTGACCGCCACCGGCGCCCTGCTCGACACGGACGACGCCACGGCCGAGCGGATCCTGGACGAACTGCTCGACGCCAACATGCTGCTGCAGTACTCGGCGCACCGGTTCCGGTTCCACGACCTGCTCCGGCTCTACGCCGGCAAGCTGGTCGAGGCGGAGATCAGCCGGTCCCGGCACGACGCCTTCGCACGGTTGCTGGCCTCGTACGCCGAACGGGTGACCGCCGCGATGGACTGGGTGCTGCCCCAGATGGTCCGGCTCACCGGCCATCCCCGGCCGGAGGGCCAGTTCCCGGACGAGAAGGGGGCGGCGGCCTGGCTCGCCGCCGAGACGACTGCGCTGGTGCTGCTGGCTGAGCAGGCGGGCCGGGACAACGGGCTCGCCGACTTCGCCTGGCGGATCGCCGACCAGCTGCGCGGCTACTTCCTGGTCAACCCGCACGTGGACGGCTGGACCCGGATCGTCGGGGCCGGCTGGTCGGCGGCGGAGCGTTCCGCCGACCGCCGGGCGCGTGCGGCGATGCTGATGTCCAGGGGGCAGGTCCGGAGCATGGTCGGTCGCGACCTCGAAGGTCTCGAGGACGCGCTCACCGCCCTGCGGCTGGCGCAGGAGTGCGGCTGGGACGCGGCGGCGGCCTACCTCTCCCACAACGTCGGCTGGCAGTACTACGAGTTCGGCCGGCTAGCCGACGCCGAGACGTGGTTCGGCCGAGCCCTCGACCTGACCGCGTCCGAGCCCCTGGGGCACATCCGCGCGGCGGTCCTGAACGGCATCGGCATGATCATGCTCGACCGTGGTCGCCGCGAGGACGCCGCGACGAGCCTCACCGCCGCGCTGGAGATCAACAAGGCGACAGGGCGCCTGCGTTCCGCGCTTGTCAACCGGGGAAACCTAGCGAGCGTACTCCGGCAGCGTGGTGAACTCGTCGACGCGGCCGAGCAGCTCGACACCGTCCTGCGCGGCTACCGGCGGCGCGGCGACCTGCGCGGCGAGCTTTCCACCCTGGACGAGATGAGTCGGCTGGAGATCGACCGGCGGAACCTCGCCATCGGGTTGAGCCTGGCCCGGCAGGCACACGATCTCGCGGTCAAGACGTACGACCGGCGGGCCCAGACGATGACCGCCGGCACGCTCGGAAACGCGCTCCGGGAGAACGGTGAGATCGCACAGGCGCTCGACGTTCTCCGGGACGGGGTTGCGATGGCGCGGCGGCACTCGTACCGCTACCTGGAGACCAGGGCACGGGTGGGCCTGGCCGGTGCCCTGGCGCTGGCCGGTGAGCCGGACGCGGCGCGGCACGAGGCCGGCCGGGCCGAGCGGGTCGCCCACGACCTGGGGTTCGGGACCCTCGCGACGGAGGCGAGGGCGATCGGGGCGGACCCGCCGGCTCCCGACTAACCGGTGACGCCGACCATCCGGTAGTAGCCCAGCGGGGGCTTGAAGTCGACGCTCATGTAACCGATCCCCGACGCCGGGGTCATGGCCGAGTACAACTGCCCGCCGCCCGCGTACTGGCCGACGTGGCCGTCGTAGAAGACCAGGTCCCCGACCTTGAGCTGGCTCCGACTGACCCGGATGGCATCGCGGCTCTTCAGGTTGGTGAGGTCGGCATTGTTGTTGTTGGCCTCCGAACGCGCCCAGTCGTACTGCTGCGCCGACGACCTGACGCCGCCCCAGCCGGGGAAGTTGACCACCCGCTCGTAGGCGAACTTCACCAGGCCCGAGCAGTCGAACGCGTCCGGACCGTCAGCGCCCAGGACGTAGGGCTTGCCGTCCTGGTTGAGGGCGTACTGGTAGGCGAGCCGGGTGTAGTTGTAGGTCTTCTTCGTCACCGAGCACTCGGTGCCCTGCTCGCTCGTACCGTTGCTGACCTTCACCTCCAGGTGGTTGAACTGGGCGATCCCGGCCGGGTCCCAGGACATGCCGCCGCCGCTGGCGGAGGCGCCGTAGCCGCCGTCGACGCCGAACACCACCTCGTCGTTCCGGAAGACCCAGCTCCGGCCGTTGCCAGAGTCATCCCTGGCGGCGATCTTGATCAATGGCGACCTGCCGTCCGAGCTGGTGTCGGTGAGTTCCCAGTGCACCTTGGCGGTGCGGGTACCCTCCCACTCGACCTGGATGACCGCACGGGCGCCCGGGCAGCCGACCGGGATCTCCAAGCTCGGGTTGTCGATCGGGGCGGCCGAAGCCGGCGTGGCCATGGCGACGCTGGTGGCCAGGAACACCGGTATGGCAAGCAGCAGCGCGGGAAGTGACCGGCGTCGGCGGCCGGGCGTCTTCGTGAGCATTCGATTCTCTCCCTCGGTTCGTCCGTTCTTTGATCGGACATCCGGGAGACTAGGAATCCGGCTGGCGCCGCCGATTCCCGTACCTCACCCGTACCGGGACACCGCCGACGCACGAGGGCACGACGGCGTCACCGCATACCGGCCCGTGCGCCGACCGGGACTCCCACCATCCAGCTCTCCCTGTCGGTGCGGTACACCGTGGGCCAGGGTTGGGTGGTGTCGGATCCGGCGGTGTTGGCACAGATGAGCATCCCGGACGGTGAGTCCTGCGTGGAGATCCCGGACCGGATGCCCCAGTTCTTCAGGCAGGGGATCGTGACCTCGATCAGTGAGGCCGAGTTCGAGCGGAGCCGTCCCGGCAGCTTCTCGGCCCTGCGCCGACACATGTGCCAGCAGCCGGGCAGCACGTCGATGACGACGCCGCCTCGACGGCTACATCGCCAGACGCCAAATTTGATCTACAAAAACACACCAGACCGGACGTTGATCTTGTCCGATCTGGTGTGCATCAGCGATACATGGTGGGCGATACTGGGTTTGAACCAGTGACCTCTTCCGTGTCAAGGAAGCGCGCTCCCACTGCGCCAATCGCCCGTGGTGGCCCCCCGTCGGGGGCGGATCGCGAGCGGACGACGGGATTCGAACCCGCGACCCTCACCTTGGCAAGGTGATGCGCTACCAGCTGCGCTACGTCCGCACGTCCCCGACTCGCGTCGGCGACAGGTGAACTCTACCCGATGCCAAGATCGCTTGGCACGGCACCCTGGCCGGTCGGCGGTTGCGCTGGTCACCACCGGGGTACTGAAGGGCTCGACAGCGCACCACACCCCCTTAAGGAGGCTGTCGTGGGTATCGGCACCAGCATCTTCCTGATCGCGCTCGGCGCGATCCTCACCTTCGCACTGGACGCGAGCGTCGGCGGCATCAACCTCGACGTCGTCGGCTGGATCCTGATGGGCGCCGGGCTGCTCGGCCTGATCATGACCACGCTGATCTGGGGTCGGCGCCGCCAGGTGGTCACCACCACCGAACAGCCGGTGGAGTACCGCCAGGTCGAGGAGCGGCGGGACATCGCGCCGCCGCTGTGACCCGGTCCCCCGGCGCCGCTGACGGCGCCGCCCGGATCACCGTGACGACGAGCCGGCCGCCCTGTTGAGGGACGGCCGGCTCGTCGCACGACAACCCTGGGTACGCCGGACAGCGCGCGACGCAGCCACACCACTCAGCGCATCAGCGCGTTGAGGGTGCCGTAGTCGAGCGCGTCCGCCAGCGCGCCGTACGTGCCCGCGCCGAGCGCCTCATCCGCCGCGCGGCGGGCGACCGTGTACGCGGCCTCCGCTCGTACCCGGATTCGATGTCCGCGGTGACCGGCACCGACACGGCGGCGGCGACCCGGCCGATGAGGTCGACGGCGGGGCGCGCACAGGTGGGTCGGCAGGCTCGGCTGGTGCCGACGGCAGGATCGATGACCACCTCCGGGTTACCGCTGTTCGGTGGTCAGTCCAGGCAGGTGAGCGCGACGTCGGCGTACCGGGTCAGCGCCGCCCGGTCCGGGTTGATGGCGCCCATCACGCGCAGACCCTGGAGGCTGGTCACCAGGAAACCGGCCAGGTCGGTGGCGCTGCGGTCGGTGGTGATCTGACCTCGCAACTGCGCCTCGGCGAGCAGGTCGTAGAGCGCCAACTCCAGGGACTGGGTGGTCGAGCGGAGCCGCTCGGCGACCCGCACGTCCTGGTGCGCGCGTTCCATCGAGGCGCCGACGATGAGGCAGGAGAGGTGCCGGCCGTCGCCGGTGATGTCGTCCACCGCGCCGATGAAGACCTCCCGGATGACCGCTCGCGCGTCGTTGCCGGAGCGCAGCAGATCGACCATCGGGGCGGCGTAGCGCTGCCGGTACAGGTCGAGCACCGCCAGGTAGAGACCGTCCTTACTGCCGAACGCGGCGTAGATCGAGCCACTGCCCAGGCCGGTCGCCTCGGAGAGGTCCCGCATGGAGGTGCCCTCGTAACCCTTTCTCCGGAACACGTCCATGGCAGCGTTGACCGCGGCGTCGAGGTCGAACTCACGGGTACGTGCCATGACCGAACCCTACCCACTATCTGGAACGATCGACAAAGTACCGCCGGTCACAACCGCCGAGCCGGCCGTTTCCCCTGGCCGGGGCGGGTGCCGGCCACCGCGTTACGATCCAGATCATGGATCCTCTCGACACGGTGCTGGCCGCGCACCGGGCGTACCTGCTCGGGTGGAACATCGGCGTCACCGGAGGCCCGGACCTCCCGACCTACCGCAGTGACGTGCCGCACGCGCCGCTCAACGGCGTGCTGCGGGTGGCCGGGCGCACCCCGCACGACGCGCTCACCGAGGCCCGGCAACGCCTGCACGGCATACCCCGGATCTGGTGGGTCGGCCCGGACAGCGACGCCGGCACCGCGGACGCCCTGATCTCCCTCGGCGCGGTGGAGGTCGCCCGCATGCCGATCATGACGGTGGAGATCGGGGAGGCGACCGATGTGCCGACGCCCGGGGGCGTGCACATCGCCGAGACCGCCGACCTCGCCGCGTTCGTCCCGGCCTACGCCCGGGTGTCCGGAATTCCGGCGGACGGTGTGGCGGCGACGATCGAACGGGAGAAGGCGTTCACCGGCGACGGCACGGTGCTCCGGCTCGCCGGCCACCTCGATGACGGTCGGGTCGTCGCGACCGCCGTCGCCTGGATCAGCCACGGCCTGGTCACGCTCTACTTCGTCGGCACCCAGCCGGAGCAGCGCCGCCGGGGCATCGGCGCGGCCATGACCAGGGCTGCCCTCGATCTGGCCGCCGAGCGGGGCGTCCGCACCGCCGCCCTCACCTCGTCGGCGGTCGGTGAGTCGGTCTACCGCAGCCTCGGTTTCCGGCCGGTGGCCGAGTTCCGCCTGCTGACCTTCTGACGACGAGCGGGCGCCGGCCGGCGCAAACCATTGACTACGCGGTTCAGACAGCGTTGTCTTCTACTGTCGCCTGGGGAGGTACGACAGTGATCGACGATGTGTCCCTCGTGTTCTGCGTGACCGCTGACGTGTCGGTGCGCGAACGGATGGTACGGCGCCTCAACGGCCTGGGCACCCTGGTGATCTGCGCCGACCTCGCGGAGTTGCAGGCGATGATCGGCGGACCGGTGATCAGCGGCCCAGCCCGGGTCACCACCTCCACCACCGCGCCCACGCCCGCTCCCGTCGCAGCCGGTGCACCTGTCGGCGCGGCCGGCCAGATCAGCCTCGGCGACCTCACCATCGACCCGCTTGAGCACCGGGTGACGTGGCGCGGAGAACCGCTGGCCCTGACCCGACTCGAACGCAACCTGCTCACCCAGCTCGCCACGGCCCCGGTCGGCGTCTGGACGTACGAGCGGCTCTTCGAATCGGTCTGGGGCTGTGCGTTCCTCGGGGACACGTCGACCCTGCACTCGGCGGTGAAGCGGCTACGCCGCAAACTGCGCGCCGCCGACGACACTCTGCGGGTGCACACCGTGCGCGGGATCGGCTACCGGCTCAGCGTCGACTGACGACCGACGGGCCACAAGCGGAACGGCTCGCCACCCGGTCTTCCGGTGACGAGCCGTTCTTCTTTGGTGGGCGATACTGGGTTTGAACCAGTGACCTCTTCCGTGTCAAGGAAGCGCGCTCCCACTGCGCCAATCGCCCGTGCTTGTTGCCGAGGTGGGGACGGGATTTGAACCCGCGTACACGGCTTTGCAGGCCGTTGCCTCGCCTCTCGGCCACCCCACCGAGGTTGCCCCCGTCATGCGTGGCGGCATCTCCGAGCGGACGACGGGATTCGAACCCGCGACCCTCACCTTGGCAAGGTGATGCGCTACCAGCTGCGCTACGTCCGCACGCCCCCGGACGTTCCCGGGTGACGGATGAGAACTTTAGCCGAGTAGGTGTTTGACTGCCAACTCGGGGTCGCCTCGGCGCGTCCCGGGTGGTCGGGGCTGGACCGGAGTCACCTCCGGCGGGCTTCCTAGGGGGCTGACCTGATGCCCGAAACCCCCGCCGACCGTCACCCTCCGACATCACTAGGCAATCATCGTCATCATCTGGTCGCACACCCGACCGTCGATGCCTCCGGGCCCGGGCACCGGGCGGCAGACCTCGACGAACGCTCTCCAAGAAACGACCGAGAACACCTGGAAGAAGTGTCCGGCTTCCGACTGTCAGCGCGCGGATCGACGCGCGGTGGTAACTGTTCGTGTTCGATCAGATGGGCTACGGTAACGGTCGTGACGAGACGTGCGGCCGAGATCCGCCTGGATGCCCTGCTGCGCACCGCCTGCGACGTGATCGTGGAGCGCGGTCTGGCCAACACCCGGACGGCGGACGTGGCGAACGCCGCGGGCGTGAGTCAGGCGTTGGTTTTCTACCACTTCGCCACCAAGGAGCGGCTGCTCGCGCAGGCCTTCGCGTACGCGGTCGAACAGGACCTGGCCCGGCTGGACGCGGTGACCCGTTCCTCCGCCCCGCCGCTGACCAAGCTCCGCCGGATCCTCAAGCTCTACACCCCGGCCGGGCGGGCGACCTCCTGGTCGATGTGGATCGACGGCTGGTCGGAATCCCTGCGCACCCCCGAGTTGGAGAAGGTCTCCCGCCGCCTCGACCTGCGCTGGCGACAGGACCTGGCCGCGGTGATCTCCGCCGGGGTCGCCGACGGCACCTTCCAGTGCGCCGACCCCGACGGGGCCGCCTGGCGGATCAGCGCGGTGATGGACGGGCTTGCCGTCCAACTCGCCGTGCACGACCGGGTGATCTCCCGCCGGCAGTTCGGCGAGTGGGTCCGGCTGGTCACCGCCCGAGAGCTCGGCCTGGACCCCGCCGACCTGGACTGAGCCGGGCGACCCCGCACCGATCCGCCGCACCAGGCCGGGCAAAACGGACTCGGCACGTCCCGCCGACCGGAACAATCGGCAGCATGGATCTACTGGAGGCGTACCGTCGGAGCCTGGCCGAATTCATCGACCGGGTGGACCAGATCGAGCCCGGCCAGTGGTCCGACCCGACACCGTGCTCGGACTGGGACGTCCGCACGCTGGTCAACCACGTGGTGACCGAGGACCGGTGGAGCGTTCCACTGCTCGCCGGGCGGACCATCGAGGAGGTCGGCGACCGGCTCGACGGTGACCAACTCGGCACCGACCCGATCGCCACGGCGCGGGAGGCCGCCGCACAGGCCGAGATCGCCGCCACCCACCCCGGCACGATCGACCGCACCGTGCACCTCTCCAGCGGCGACACACCGGCTACCGAGTACCTCCAGCAACTCCTCGCCGAGCACCTCGTGCACGGCTGGGACGTGGCGGTGGCGATCGGCGCGCAGCCGCAGCTCGACCCGGACGCGGTGCGCGCCGCCGCCCGGTGGTTCGCCGGCCAGATCGACGCCTACCAGCGCAACAACCTGGTCCACACCGGGGTACGGGTGCCCGACGACGCCGACGAGCAGGACCGCCTGCTGGCCGCGTTCGGCCGCGACCCCGACTGGGCGCCGAGCGCCTGAGCAAACCTTCGATCTGTTCGTGCGACAACGGCTCGGGACCTTGCCGTGACCTCGGGAGACTGATATCCACAGATGCGCATGCGTCACCGCGCATCTGTGGTCGGCTACCCGCCGACCACCCCGCTCCCACGAGGAGGTCCCGTGCCACAACCGGAGTGGTCACCCCCGATGAGCCGGCGTCGACGCCGGCTCATCGCCATCCTGGCGACAACCGCGACGGTCGCCGCGCTGCTCCCCACCGGCGTGAGCACCGCGGCGCCCACCGGCGGCGCGGCGTCCGCCGAGCGCCGGTCCGGGCCGTTCGCCGAGGGGCACGTGCCCGCCGACGCCGACAACCGCACCGGTACGGCGGCACCTGACGCCCGCCAACGCGGCAAGGCCCGCGCCGTCGACCCCGACGTGCGGTGGAACCGGCTCGGCACCCCACAGGCGCTCGGCCCCGGTCGCACCCCGCTCGCCAGCGGGCTGCCCGCCGATCCGGAGGCCGCCGCCCGCGCCTACCTGGCCGCCAACCCCGACCTGTTCGGCATGGACGCCGCCACGGTGGCCACCATGGAACGGGTGCTGGTCCGGCCGATCGGCACCGGCACGGTGGTCACCCTCCGGCAACGCTTCGGCGACCTGCCCGCCGGGCCGGACGGCCTGGTCACCCTCGCGGTCGCCGACGGCGCGGTGCTCTCGGTCAGCTCCTCGCTGGCCCGCGACACCGGCACGCCGGCTCCGGCCACCCGCACACCCGAGCAGGCGTACGCCGCCGCGCTCGTCGACGCCAAGCTGACCGCCAGCGCGGTGGCCAGCCACACCATCCGCCAGGTGGCGGTGCCCACCCCGCTGGACGGACCCCGCGCCGCCTACGAGGTGACCATGATCGGGGCGGACACCGAACATCCGGCCGCGTTCACCAGCTACGTGGACGGTGAAACCGGGCAGGTGCTGGTCCGCGAGGACCTGGTCGACTACGACTCCGACAACCCGAGCTGGGCGGTCTTCCCGGCCACCCCGCCCCGCGACCTGGGCCCCGGGCAGGATCCCCGGGTGCGCTGGTGCGGCGACCCGACACCCGGCTGCCAGGCGGCCTGGCGCGACCCGGCCACCGGCCAACCGTGGGACGTCGACGCGGCCAGCGGCACGCCGACCTTCACCTCGCGCGGCAACTCGGCCAACACGGTGCTGTCCTGGGGCGCCAACACCCCGGTCGTGCCGGCCCCCACCAGCCCGGAACGCCGCTACGAGTACCCCTTCACCGACCAGTGGCACCAGGCGAAGTGCAACCCGGAGGTGTTCACCTCCGCACAGCGCAACGACGCGGACGCGTCGATCGCCAACCTCTTCGCCATGCACAACCGGATGCACGACTGGTCGTACCAGCTGGGCTTCACCGAGTCGGCGTGGAACCTCCAGGCGGTCAACCTCACCCCGTCCGGGCTGGGCGGTGACGCCGAGCAGGGCCGTGCCCAGCAGGGCGCGTTGAGCGGCAACCGGAACAACGCCAACCAGGGCACCCCGCGCGACGGGCTGCCGCCGACCACCAACATGTACCTCTGGCAGCCGCAGGCCGGCGGGCCGTACCCGCCGTGCGTGGACGGCGACTACGACATGACGGTGATCGGCCACGAGTACACCCACGCGATCACCAACCGGATGATCGCCGGCCCGGACAGCGGGATCAGCGGCCACCAGGGCGGGTCGATGGGTGAGTCGTGGGGCGACCTGCTCGCCGCCGAGTACCTCTTCCAGCACGGGCTGCGCGCACCCGGCGAGACGCCCTTCATCACCGGTGGCTACGTCACCGGCAACCTGGTCAGCGGCATCCGCAACTACGACCTGAGCCGCAGCCCGCTCAACTACTCCGACATCGGTTACAACACCGCCGGCCCGGCCGTGCACGCCGACGGGGAGATCTGGGGCGCCACCAACTTCCGGGTCCGCTCCGCCCTGGTCAAGCGGTACGGCCTCGGCACCCCGCAACGGCAGCTCGACTGCGCACTGGGGAAGGTCGCGGCGGATCAGTGCCCGGGCAACCGACGCTGGTCGCAGCTGGTCTTCGACTCGTTCCTCTTGCAGGCCGCCAGCCAGGTCAGCATGCTCGACATGCGGGACAACATGCTCACCGCCGACCTGCTCCGCTTCGGCGGCGCGAACCAGGACCTGATCTGGGCCGAGTTCGCCCGCTCCGGGATGGGCCGCGACGCCGCCACCAACGGTGCCGGCGACACCGACCCGACGCCGAGTTTCGCCTCGCCGCGCGGTGACAACGCGACGCTCACCCTGCGCCCACGGGGAGACAGCGCCGACGCGCCGATCCGCGTGTACGTGGGGGCGTACGAGGCGCGGGCCGTGCCGGTGGCCGACACCGACCCGGCGACGCCGATCCCGGACACCGTGGAGATGGTGGCCGGCACCTACGACCTGCTCGCCGTGGCCCCCGGCTTCGGGCACCAACGGCTCAGCGTGGTCGCCAAGGCCGGTCAGGACGGGTACATCGACCTGCGGATGAGCCGCAACCTCGCCTCCGCCGCGTCCGGCGCCACCGTCAGCGGTGACGGGGTCAACCTGGACCGGGTCGTCGACGACACCGAGGCGACGAACTGGGCGTCCCTCGACGGGGTCGCCGGCCGGCAGCTCACCGTGGCGCTGCCCGGGGGCACCCCGCAGACGGTCAAGCGGGTGAACGTCAGCGCCATGCTGCGCCCGGCGATCACCGGCGACGCCGACACCGGCGCGCAGAACGCGCTCACCGCGCTGCGTTCGTTCGCGGTGTCCGCCTGCAACGCGACGACCACCGACTGCGCGGACCCGGCGCGCTGGCAGCGCATCTACACCAGTGCGGCGGACGCGTTCCCCGGTGGGGCGTACCGGGCGTACAGCCGGGACATCAACCTCCGGACGTTCGCGGTACCCACCACCCTCGCCACCCACCTGCGACTCGAGGTGCTGGCGAGCCAGTGCACCGGTGGCCCGCACTACGCGGGTGAGCAGGACGACGACCCGGCCACGACGACGGACTGCGCGACCGCCAGCCCGTCCCGGAGCCAGGTCAGGATCGCCGAGTTCCAGGCGTTCGCGAAGTGACGTTCCAGGTGTTCGCGACGTGACACAGTGGGGCCGGCGGCACTCCGCCGGCCCCACCGCCTCCGATCAGCGGTGCGCCCGACGCCAGGGGTCGGCGACGGCCGGACGCTCCCAGCGCCGGTCCACCGGGGGGTCGTCGGCGTCGCCGGTCTCCCCGGCTGCGGCCCGGGTCAGCTGCCGCAACCGCAGCAGCAGCCCCACCCCGAGGAAGAGCAGCAGCCCGCCGAGCAGGAACGCGACCTGCACCACGCCGAACGCGCTGGACTGCGACACCGGGCGGTCGGCCGACGGTGGCACGGCGTCGGCCGGGTAGTCGGCGGCCGGCTCCTCCGTTGCCGCACTCTCGTCGTCGATCGGCGCGCTCGCGGATTCGGTGGGCTCCGGCGGGCTCTTCGTCGGCTTCGGCTTGCTGGTCGGGACGCCGCCCACCCCCACCACCGAGCGGGTGGCGGTCTGCCGGGCCAGCAGGCGCAGGTTGGCGTCGTACGCCTCGGCGGCGAGGGTGACCCGCCCCTGGGTGACGTCCTCGTCAAAGGCCACCCGGTAGCGGGCGGTGACCGTGCGCCCCGGGCAGAGCGTGCCCGGGTCGAGCTGCCGGTCGGTCAACCGGGCCACGTCACCCTCGGTGCGGATCTCCAGCGGAAAGTCGCCGGTCTCCTCCACCCGGTCCATCTTCACCTGGTCGAGTCGGAGGCCCTGCACGGTGAGCACCATCGACCAGCGCACCTTGGCGCACCCGCCGCGCCGGTCCGTCTGGGAGACCACCGCGGAGATCGTCCGCACCTGCTCACCGGCGGTGAACCGGCCCGGCAGGCCGCTCATCTCGGTGGTGAAGGCCGCCTGTGCCGGGGCGGCCGCCGCCAGCTCCACCCCGCTCAGACAGGCCAGCACCACCCCTGCCCGCAGTGCGTACCGCCACACCGTCACCACCGCTGTCCTCCGTTCGGTCGCCTCCACCTGGCAACGCTAGAAGCGGGACGTGGGCCGGACCAGACGGGTGTGTTCGCACCGGGCGGCAAGGACGGGGTGGGTTTTCACCGACAGTGGTGAACCGGTCACCACTCCCCCGCGACACGCCGGTAGTCGGGCCGCTGGGAGAATCACGCGGTGTCCGAGCTCTCCAGCACCTTCGTCCGGCTGCACGCGCGGCTGGCCCCGGTCCCCTTCGTGCCCGAGGTGCTGTTGCACCAGGCGGATGAGCCGATCGGGCTGTGGGAGCTGACCGAGGGCGAGTTCTCCAGTGACCGGCCGCCGCCGTTCTGGGCGTTCGCGTGGGCCGGCGGGCAGGCCCTCGCCCGCTACCTGACCGACCATCCGGAGCTGGTCGCCGGCCGCCGGGTGCTCGACCTCGCGTCCGGCTCCGGCCTGGTGGCCATCGCCGCCGCCCGCGCGGGCGCGGCGTCGGTACGCGCGGTGGAGGTGGACGAGCTGGCGGTGGCGGCGGTCGCCCTCAACGCCGAGGCCAACGGGGTACGCGTCGACGCCGAGTTCGGCGACATCCTCGACGGCGACGCCGGGGACGCCGAGGTGGTGCTCGCCGGGGACGTCTTCTACAGCGAGGCGATGGCCCGTCGGGTGCTGCGGTTCCTGCTGCGCGCCGCGCGGGCCGGCGCGCCGGCGCTGGTCGGTGACCCCGGCCGGGCGTTCCTGCCCCGGGACCGGTTCGACGAGCTGGCCGCGTACGACGTGCCGGTGCCGGAGGCGTTGGAGAGCGTGCGGGTGAAGCGCACCACCGTCTGGCGGCTGCGGACCGGGCTACCGGGGGCCTCCGGCTAGCGTGTCCGGGTGCTGTTCCGCAGCTGGGCGCAGGTGGCCGACCCCGCATGGCCGGACGTGGCCCGGGTGCCGGACCACGTCGGCGGCACCCATCTGGTCGTGACCCGGCACGCGCTGGTCCGCCAGGTCCTCGCCGACCCGGTCACCTACCGGCCGGACAACGCCCTGGACGCGGTGACGCCGATGCCGGTGACCGCGCTGCGGGTGCTCGCCGGGCACCGGTTCCGGCTGCCGCCGACCCTGGCGAACAACTCGGGCGACAGCCACCCGCAGATCCGGGCGATCGTCGCTGCGGCGTTGCATCCCACCCGGGTCGCCGCGCAGCGGCAGTGGCTCACCACGCTGGTCCGGGACCGGGTCGCCCGGCTCGGCACCGCGCTCGACGCCGGCGCGCCGGTCGACCTGTACGCGGACCTCGCCGCCGACCTACCGCTGCTGGTGCTGGCCCGGCTGGTCGAGCTGCCGGACGCGCCGGTGGCGGCGGTCAAGGAGTTCGCCCGCGCCGCGCTGGAGTTGTTCTGGGCACCGCTGGACGCCGACCGGCAGGTGGCGCTCGCCGAAGAGGTGGGCCGGTTCCACCACGTACTGCGGGACTTCGCGGCCGTCGGTGGCGGTCTGGCCGCCGAGCTGCGCGCGGCCGGGCACCCGCCGGACGTGGTGGTGGGCGCGCTGTTCTTCCTGTTGGTCGCCGGGCAGGAGACCACCTCGCAGTTCCTCACCCTGCTGCTGCACCGGCTGGCCGGCGAGCCCGCGGTGCGGGCCGGGCTGCGCACCGGTGCGGTGGCGGTGGCCGACGTGGTGGAGGAGGGGCTGCGGCTGGAACCACCGATCGTCACCTGGCGACGGGTGGCCGCGACGGAGAGCACGCTGGGCGCGACGGTGGTACCGGCGGGCAGTAGCCTGGTGCTGTGGCTGGGCCGCGCCGGTCGGGATCCAGCGGTGGTGGAGTCGCCCGACGAGTTCCGTCCGGGCCAGCGGGGGTCACGCCGACACCTGGCATTCGGGGCGGGCGCGCACCGCTGCGTCGGGGACGTGCTGGCGCGGATGGAGGCGGCGGTGGTGGTGGCTGAGGCGGCGCCGCTGCTGGACGGGGTGACGGTGCTCCGTCCGCCCTGGTGCCCGGACAATCTCACCTTCCGGATGCCGGACGCGTTCGTGGTCCGCCGCCGCGGCACTGTCACCGGGCTGACCGGATCCTGACACCAACTCGGTATGTTTCCGGGCGTGTCAGCCACCCCCACCCGTCGGATCCCTGCTGTCGTCACGCTTCTGGCCCTGCTGGCGTTGGCCGGCTGCGCGGTCGGCCCCGGCCACCCGGCCCACGCCCGGCAGGTCACCGCCGCCGAGGCGACCCCGTCCGCGTCCGCCGCGACCCCGTCGGTGTCGCCGTCGGTGACAGCGAAACCCGCGTTCAAGAGCCTGGCCTGGTACGTGTCCCAGGTGCCGACCTTTCCCGAGGCGCCGCTGCCGCAGCCGGTGCCGCTGCCGGCGACCGGTTCGGCCCCGTTCTGGCACCGTCTGCCGACCGACCAGAAGGTCGCCTTCATCACCATCGACGACGGTGGGTTGGCCCGCCCACCGGGGGTGATCGACTTCATCTGGGAGGCGCGCATCCCGGTCACCATGTTCCTCAACTCGCCGGCGGCGGCCGAGCACACCGACTACTTCCGGCAGATCGAGGCGGTGGGCGGGGTGGTGGAGAACCACACCATCGCGCACAACTCGCTGGCCGGCCGGTCGTACGACTACCAGCGGCAGGAGATCTGCGGTGCCGCCGACCGGCTGGAGGGGCTGTTCGGCAAGCGGCCCACCCTGTTCCGGCCACCGTTCGGCGAGCATGACAGCACCACGCTGAAGGCCGCGCACGACTGCGGCGCGAAGGCCGTCTTCCACTGGACGGAGACCGTCCACGAGGGAAAGGTGCGCTACCAGACCCCGGAGAAGGTGGTCCAACCCGGCGACGTGCTGCTGATGCACTTCCGGCCGGCACTGATGGACGACCTGCTCGCGGCGTTGAAGGCGATCCACCGGGCCGGGCTCACCCCGGCGCTGCTGGAGCAGTACGTACGGTGATCAGCCCGCCAACGACCTGACGAAGGTCGGGGGTGGGTGGTGCCGTTCGGGCGCGGTGCGGCGGCAGCCCGCCCGCCTAGCGTCAGCGCATGATCACATTACGTGGGTTGACGAAACGGTTCGGGTCGACAGTCGCTGTCGACGCGCTGACCGTCGACATCGCGCCCGGCCGGGTCACCGGTTTCCTCGGCCCCAACGGCGCCGGCAAGTCCACCACCATGCGGATGGTCCTCGGGCTGGACCGTCCCACCGCCGGGCAGGCGCTGGTCGGCGGGCGCGCGTACCGGGAGTTGCGCCGGCCGCTGCACGAGGTGGGCGCGCTGCTCGACGCCCGGGCCATCCACCCGGCCCGGTCCGGCCGGGCGCACCTGCGGGCCATGGCGCACAGCAACGGCATTCCGATCCGTCGGGTCGACGAGGTGTTGGACACCGTCGGGCTGGACGGACGGGCCGCCGGCAAGCCGGGTCGGACGCTCTCCCTCGGCATGGGCCAACGGCTCGGCATCGCCGGCGCGCTGCTCGGCGACCCGCCGGTGCTGATGTTCGACGAGCCGGTGAACGGCCTCGACCCGGACGGGGTGCGCTGGGTGCGGCACCTGATGCGGTCACTCGCCGACGAGGGGCGCACCGTCTTCGTCTCCAGCCACCTGATGAGCGAGATGCAGCTCACCGCCGACCAGCTCGTGGTGATCGGCCGGGGACGGCTGCTCGCCGACGCGCCGATCGGCGAGGTGATCGCCCGCGGCACCGTCGCGGTCCGGGTCCGCAGCCCGCACCCGGACGGCCTGGCCGCCCTCGCCACGCGCCTCACCGCCGCCGGGGCGGGCGTCGAGGCGGCCGACCGCAACGAGCTGACCGTCACCGGCGTCACCGCGGACCAGGTCGGCGACCTGGCCCACGAGCTGGGGGTACGCCTGCACGAGTTGAGCGCGCAGGCGGCGTCGCTGGAGCAGGCGTTCATGGAGCTGACCGCCGACAGCGTCGAGTACGCCGGGGGTGCGGCGCGATGAGCACCATCAGCCGGCACGGCGTCGTGGCCGCCGAGTGGACCAAGCTCTCCTCCGTCCGAAGCACCTGGTGGACGGCGCTGGCCGGGCTGCTGGTGATGGCGGCCAGCGCCGGGCAACTGGCCATCTACGCGGCGAACGACAACACCAACGACGACCCGACCGACGACCGGGGGATCGTCACCGTCGGCAGCGTGCTGATCGACTCGGTCGAGCTGACCCAGTACGTGGTGCTGGCGCTGGGTCTGCTCGCGATCACCGCGGAGTTCACCAGTGGCACCATCCGGACGACGTTGCAGTGCACCCCGTCCCGCGGTCGGGTGCTGCTGGCCAAGGCCGCTGTCGCCGGCGCCGTCACCTTCGCGCTCGGGTTGCTGCTCGGCGGCGTCGGCGCGCTGGTCGCCCGGCCGGTGCTCGGCGAGTGGGGCAGCGCCCCGGCCGCCGGCACGATCGGCGACATCGTGGCGGTGGCGGCCTACCTGGCGCTCATCGGCGTCCTCGCGCTGGGCCTCGGCGCGGCGCTGCGCAGCGCGGTGCTCACCCTCACCGTGCTCCTCGCCACCCTGATGATCGTGCCGCTGTCGCTGCAGGAGCCGGACATCGATGTGCTGAACCGGATCGCCGACGTGTTCCCCGGCGTGGCCGGCGGGCACTTCCTGGCCGGCGACACCGAGCCGTACCCACCAGTGGTCGGGCTGCTCGTGCTCGCCGGGTGGGCTGGCGCCGCGCTGCTGCTGGGCCGGTCCGCGCTGCGCCGCCGCGACGCCTGAGACCCGCGCGCTGAGCGGGGGCCGACCGGCCCCCGCTCAGCCGTCGACCAACCCCGCCTCGTACGCGAGGATCGCCGCCTGCACCCGGTTGCGCACATCCAGTCGGGTGAAGATGCTGGTCAGGTAGCTCTTCACGGTGCCCTCCACGAGGTGCAGCCGGCGGGCGATCTCGGCGTTGGACAGGCCCGCCCCGACCAGGGCCAGCACCTCCCGTTCCCGCTCGGTCAGCCCGGCCGTACGGTCCCGGGCCGCCGGCCGGCGGGCCAACCGCCCGGCCCCCAGCTCGATCACCCGGCGGGCCACGGTCGGCGACAGGTACGCCCCGCCGTCGGCGACGGCGTGCACACCGGCGATCAGCTCACGCGGGTCGCCGGCCTTGAGCAGGAACCCGCTGGCACCGTGCCCGAGCGCCCGTGCCACGTGGTCGTCCTCGCCGAACGTGGTCAGCATGATCGTCGACGTGTCCGGCACGACCCGGCGGATCTCGGCGGCGGCGGCCAACCCGTCCAGTCGCGGCATCCGGATGTCCAGTAGCGCGACCCGGGGTCGGTGGGCCCGGACCAGCTCCACCGCCGCGTGCCCGTCGCCGGCCTCGGCGACCACCTCGATGCCGGGGTCACTCGCGAGGATGGCCCGGACACCGGCCCGGATCATCGCCTCGTCGTCGGCCAGCACGACCCGGATCGGCGGCGCCCCCGTCGTGTCGGTGTCCACTACGCGATCCACTCCTTGCTGACCAGCCGGTCATCGGTGAAGCAGAGTCGCCAGGTGGGCTCCGCGAGGGGGAAGTTGCCGTCGGTGTAGTACTCGCAGCCGGCCCGGTCGGTGGCGGCGGGGCGTTCCAACTGCCGCCGGGGCAGCCCGACCAGCTCCGACCGGGGCGCGCCGACGCGCAGCTGGTCGAAGGTGGCCCGGTCCAGCACCGTGCCGGCGGTCGCCACCGGGTAGTAGACGAACGAGAGCACCAGGGCGAAACCGACAGGTGCGACGAGCGCCACCAGCAGACTGCGCCGGACCCGCCGCCGGGCGTCGTGCAGCCGCCGCTCGGCGTCCACCGGCCCCTCCGCCGGACCGGGTCGCTCGTCGGAGGACGCCGTCGGCCCGACCTCCACGGTTGACCCGATCGCCTCTGGCGTCGGCGCGGTGGCCGGCAACACCGCCCGTACCGCGAAACCGCCCTCGGCCCGGTGGCGGGCCGCAAGCGTCCCGCCGGCGAGACGGACCCGCTCGGCGAGGGCGAGCAGCCCACTGCCCTGCGACGGCGGGGCGGGCAGCGGGCCGGCCGACGGGGCGTCGTTGACGACTGTCACCTCAACCCGGTCACCGTCGCGGGTGAGGCGGACGTCGACCGGCGCGCCGGGCGCGTACCGGGCCGCGTTGGTCAGCGCCTCACGGACGATCCGGTGCGCCGCGTGAGCGGTCATCGCCGGCAGCTGCGCCACCGCCGGGGCGGCGTCCAGCCGCACCGCCATGCCGGCCTCCCGGGCACCGTCGACCAGGTCGGCGACGGTCTCCCCACTCGGACGCAGCGACGCGCCACCCTCCTCGCGGAGCACGCCGATGATCTCGTGCAGTCGCTCGGTGGCCGTGGAGACGCTGGCCCGCAACTCGCTCGCCGCGGTCCGGTGCTTGTCGTCCAGGTCCGCGGCGACCTCCAGGGCGGCGGCGCGCAACGCGATCAGGCTGAGGTCGTGACCGAGCGAGTCGTGCATCTCCCCGGCGATCCGAGCCCGCTCCCGCAGCCGGATCCGCTCGGCGGCACCGCGCTGCTCGCGGGTCAGCGCGTCGACGTGCCGGCGACCCGCCTCCGCGAGCTCCTGCTGCTGGCGGCGGTACCGGCCCACCAGCCAGGGGAAGACGGCGGCGAAGAGCAGCACCGAGGCGAGCAGGAACCAGGTGGCCGCGCCGGCACCGAGCAGCCCCAGGTTGAGCACAGTGCCACCGGCCGTGATCAGTACGAAGACCATGATCGACGGACCCACGGTGGCGCTGCGCCGCCCGGCGAGATAGCTGAAGACCGGAATGGCGAACAGGAAGTTGCCGTCGACCAACGACCCGAGCACCACCAGCACCAGGGAGACCAACGGCTGACGTCGGCTCGCCACCACCGCCGCGGTGAGCACCAGCAGGTTGCCGACCAGCAGCGGCAAGGCGTACCGCGAATAGGGCGGGCTGATCCCGGCGTAGCCGACCGGGGCAGCCACCACCGCCCAGAGCAGCACGTCCAGCAGCAGGCGACGCCGCCGGTGCGGCCAACCCGGCGGCGCGGAGTGGAGGATCCGCACGGCGGCCAGGCTACCCACGCGCACCAGGCCCGGACACCGACGAAAGTCAGGTGTTCGGCAGCTCTCCCGCCGCGACCTGCCAGTCATCGACCCGCCTTTGGATGAGCGAGCTAATCTAAACGGTGCGGGTTCGCCCGACGGACAGCGCGGAAGGAGACGCTCGATGGGTAGATCGTCACGTGCCGACGCGGCGAAGCATCGCGAAGAGGTGGTGGCCGCGACATCCCGGCTCCTGCGGGAGCGCGGCGCGGCCGGGGTGAGCGTGCAGGACCTCATGGCGGCGGCAGGGCTCACCCACGGCGGCTTCTACAAGCACTTCAGCTCGAAGGAAGAGCTGGTGGGCATCGCCACCGGGACCGCGCACCACGAGATCCAGAGCTTGCTGGACAAGCTCCTCGGCGAGTTCCCGGACCGGACCGAGGCCCGCGCCGAACTCCTCGCCCAGTACCTCGCCGCCACCCACCGCGACTCGCCGGGCGACGGGTGCTCCATCACGGCGCTGGCCTCCGACGCCGCCCGAGGGCCGACCGAAGGACCGCTGCGGAAGGCGTACGTGGCCGGGCTGGAGTCCATTCTCGGCCAGGTCGCCGAGTACCAGGACGCGGAGGGCGAGGAGGCCCGTCGGCGGGCGATCGTCGATCTGACGTCGATGGTCGGGGCGCTCACCCTGGCCCGGGCGACGAGTGGGACACCACTGTCGGACGAGATCCTCGACGTCGTCCGCGACGCCCTCACGCGGTAGGTCAACCCCGCTCGATCCAGAGCCCGGCCGGCGACCACCGCCCCGAGGCTCGGTTGCCGCGCGCCCCCGCCGCTTCGCCCGCACAGCTGAGATTTAGATTACGTAGCCAATCTTACTGCCCGTGATAGATTATGTTTGTCATCTAAACGAGCGGTCGGGGTTCGCCCAGATGGCGAGCGCCCCGGGAATGCGCCGAACCCGGCGGGCCGCCGACCTCAGCTGGATCGATCCGAACGGGAGAAGAACCATGTCAATGCTCACCGCGCCCAACCAGACCGTGCAGGCCGACAGCGGGACGACCTACACATACCGGCGATTCGGCAAGGCAGGTGGCACGCCGGTGGTCTTCCTGCAGTGCTTCCGGGGCAACATCGACATCTGGGACCCGGCACTGGTGGACGACATCGCCGCCGAGCGCGAGGTCATCCTCTTCGACGCCAGCGGGGTCGGCGGATCGACCGGGCAGGTGCCCACGACCGTACGGGAGTTCGCCCGGGACGCCATCGCGTTCATCGACGCGCTCGCGTTGACCACCGTCGACCTGTTCGGCTTCTCACTGGGCGGATTCGTCGCACAGAGCGTCGTCCTGCAGCGCCCCTACCTGGTGCGTCGGCTCATCCTCGCCGGCACCGGGCCGCAGGGTGGACGTGGCTTCCACGCCTGGTCCGAAGAGACCCGCGGACACGCCTACCGGGAGGCACAGGACGCCGAGGACCTGCTCTACCTCTTCTTCGCCCCGACCGAGGAGAGCCGGGCCAAGGGCATGGAGTACGTCGGGCGCATCTTCACCCGCCAGGAGGACCGCGACGCCCCCACGACACTCGCCGTACGGGACGCGCAGGCCGAGGCCATCGCCGACTGGGGCATCCCCAGCGCCGCCATGCTCGACCGGCTGGCCGCGATCCAGCAGCCCACCCTGGTGGCGAACGGCAACCACGACATCCTGGTGCCCACCGCCAACTCGTACCTGCTCGCCGGGCACCTGCCGAACGCCGAGCTGATCATCTACCCGAACGCGAACCACGGGTTCCTCTTCCAGTACCCGCACGAGTTCGCCGGCGAGGTCAACCGGTTCCTGTCCGCCGCGTGACCACAGCCGCCGCGCTCCGACGTCCGGAGCCCTCCGCGCTCTGACCTCCGGCATCCCCGGTTGCGGGCCGACCACGGCCGGCAACCGGGGCGGAGCCCGGCCCGCCCGGACACCGACGGTCAGGTGTTCAGCTGCTCTCCTCGGCCCAGACCCGCCAGTCGTCGAGCACGCCGTGCAGGGCCGGGGTGAGCCAACCCGGCGCGGACCGCCGGAACACACCCGGATCCATCGCCCCCGCGCCGTCGGGCAGCGCACCGAGCAGGTTCGGCACCATGTCGGTCAGATTGGTCCAGTGCACCAGCTCCGGCCTGGTCGGCCAGGCACCGATCACCACGCCGGCCGGCACCGCCCGACGGTCCAGCGCCTCCAGCGTCAACGCGGTGTGGTTGAGCGTGCCCAACCCGGCGCGGGCGACCACCACCGCCGGCGCGCCGAGCGACACCGCCAGGTCGGCCATCGTCCACGGCTCACCCGACGGCCGCAGCCCCATCGGCACCAGCAACCCACCCGCGCCCTCGACCAACACCAGGTCGTGCTTGTCCGCCTCCGCACGCACCGCGTCCACCGCCGTGTACAACTCCAGCGGCGGCAGGTCGGCCACCCGCGCGGCGGCCAACGGTGCCAGCGGATCCGGATAACTCGCCAACGTCCGACCGGTCAACGGCGCAGCCAAGCGGTTGACCGAGTCCACGTCACCGGGCTCACCACCGGCCGTACCGGTCTGGCCCGGTTTGATCACCGCCACCCGCAACCCGGCCGCCTGCGCGGCGGCCGCGATCGCCGCGGTCACCACCGTCTTGCCGACCTCGGTGTCCGTCCCGGTCACCAGCACCGGCCCCGCCCACCCGGTCACGGCGACGTGTCCACAATGACGTCCAGCGCCCGCTCGAACGCCGCGCGCGGCACCCCCGCGCTGACAGTGAGGCGCAGGCGGGAACGGCTGTCCGGGGTGGACGGCGGCCGGAAACAACCCACCGCGACGCCCCGGTCCCGGCAGTCGGCGGCCCAGTCGGTCGCCGCCTCCGGCCCGGGGGCGGTCACCGAGATCACCGCCGCGTCCGGGGCGGAGACGGTCAACCCGGCCGCGCGCAGGCGACCGACCGCCAGCGCCACCCGGTCGGACAGCTCGGCGCGCAGGTCGTCGCCGGCCCGGGCGAGCCGCAATGCGGCGTGCACACCGGCGGCGACCGCCGGCGGCAGTGCCGTGTCGAAGATGAACGTGCGCCCGGTCTCGATCAGGTGCCGGACGAACTCGGCCGGGCCGGCGACGACACCACCCGCGCCACCGAGCGCCTTGGACAGGGTGGCGGTGACCACCACGTCCGGCTCGCCGGCCAGCCCGCTGGCCGCGACCGCGCCCGCGCCGGCCGGGCCGGTGAGGCCGAGCGCGTGCGCGTCGTCGACCAGCAGCAACGCGCCGTGCCGGCGGGCCACGGAGTGCAGCCGAGCCAGTGGGGCGAGGTCCCCGTCGACCGAGAAGATCGACTCGGTCACCACCACCGCCGGACGACCGGGAGCGGACGCCAGCGCGGCGGCGACCGCGTCCACGTCGGCGTGCGGGGTGACCACCGTCTCGGCGCCGGAGAGGCGGCAACCGTCGATCAGCGACGCGTGGTTGTGCGCGTCGGAGACGAGCAGCGTCCGAGGTTGGACGAGCGCCCGCAGCGCACCGAGGTTGGCCAGGTAGCCGGAGGAGAAGACCAGGGCGCCGTCGGTGCCCAGCCAGCGGGCCAGGTCCTCCTCCAGCGCCCGGTGCGCGTCGGTGGATCCCCGCACCAGGCGCGACCCGGTCGCCCCCAGCCCGTACGCCGAGAGTGCCGCCGTGGCCGCGGCGGTGACCTCCGGGTGGGTGGCCAGGCCGAGATAGTCGTTGCCGGCCAGATCGGTCATCTGGTCGTCGGCCGGACGCGGACGCAGCCGCCGGGTGAGCCCGGCCTTCGCCCGCAGCTCGGCGCGGCGGTCGAGCGCCGCGAGCCAGTCCGCCACCGTCACCCTCCCCCGCTTGCCTGCCGGTCAGCCCGACACCCGCCGGGCGAAATTACCACCCGCAGCCACCGGCCCGACGATTCCACTCGGTGTGCGCTGCCGACCGGGCTGCCAGGTCATTCCGGCTGATCGGAGAGCCGAGGCCTGCGCCAAGCCCCCGGTCGGCCTGCGACGGAGTCCAGGCGGCGACCGGGGGCTTTGGCACCGGCCTAGTAGGGTACGAGCCATGCCAGAGATCCTCGACCAGGCCCGGACCCAGGTCCTGGGTGACGGTGTCGGCCTCGATCAGGCCGGCGTCCTCGCCGTGTTGAACCTGCCCGACGAGCACCTGCCCGCCGCCCTCCAGCTCGCCCACGAGGTGCGGATGCGCTGGTGCGGCCCGGAGGTCGAGGTCGAGGGGATCGTTTCGCTCAAGACCGGCGGCTGCCCGGAAGACTGCCACTTCTGCTCGCAGTCGGGCCTGTTCACCTCACCGGTGCGCTCGGTCTGGCTGGACATTCCGTCGCTGGTCGAGGCGGCGAAGCAGACCGCCGCGACCGGGGCTACCGAGTTCTGCATCGTCGCCGCTGTCCGCGGTCCGGACGCCCGGCTCATGAAGCAGATGCGCGAGGGTGTCGCCGCCATCAAGGCGGCCGTCGACATCCAGGTCGCCGCGTCGCTGGGCATGCTCACCAAGGAGCAGGTCGACGACCTGGTCGACATGGGCGTGCACCGATACAACCACAACCTGGAGACCTGCCGGTCGTACTTCCCCAACGTGGTGACCACCCACTCGTGGGAGGAGCGCTGGGAGACGCTGCGGATGGTTCGCGACTCCGGCATGGAGGTGTGCTGCGGCGGCATTCTCGGCCTCGGCGAGACCGTCGAGCAGCGGGCCGAGTTCGCCGCGCAGCTCGCCGAGTTGAATCCGCACGAGGTGCCGCTCAACTTCCTCAACCCGCGCCCCGGCACCCCGCTGGGTGACCGGCCGGTGGTCGAGGGCAAGGACGCGCTGCGGGCCATCGCCGCGTTCCGGTTGGCCATGCCGCGCACCATCCTGCGGTACGCCGGTGGTCGTGAGATCACCCTCGGCGACCTCGGCACCCGCGACGGTCTGCTCGGCGGCATCAACGCGGTGATCGTCGGCAACTACCTGACCACGCTGGGTCGGCCGGCCACTGCCGACCTGGAGCTGCTCAACGAGCTGAAGATGCCGGTCAAGGCTCTCTCCGCCACGCTGTGACGACCATGACGACCACCGAGCTGTGGTGCGACCGGTGCGGTGAGGCGGCGACGGCCACCGCCCACCCGGGCTGCGCGTCGGCCCGCCAGTTGGAGCCGCCCCGGTTCTGCCAGCACTGCCGACGTCGGATGAAGGTGCAGGTGCTGCCGGTGGGCTGGTCGGCGGTCTGCGTCGAGCACGGCGAGATCCGGGGCTGAGCCGGTGCTGCGCGGGCGGGCGGTGACCCTACGACCGGCGATGGCCGCGGACGTGCCGGCCCTCACGGCGATCCGGGCCGACCCGGAGGTACGCCGGTGGTGGCGGGGCGGCGACGACCTGGCCGATTCGGTGCGCGCCGACCTCGCCGACGACGACCTGCACGTGTACGCGATCGAGCACGACGGCCGGGTGATCGGCGCGATCCAGTGGTACGCCGAGTCCGACCCGGACTACCGGCACGCCAGCCTGGACGTCTTCCTCGACCCGGCGGTACGCGGTGCCGGCCTCGGCGGTGACGCCATCCGCACCCTGGCCCGACACCTGATCGACGAGTACGGCCACCACCGCTTCACCATCGATCCGGCGGCGGCGAACAGCGCCGCCATCCGGGCGTACGCGAAGGTCGGTTTTCGGCCGGTGGGGGTGCTGCGCCGCTACGAGCGCGGCGCGGACGGCCGCTGGCACGACGGCCTGTTGATGGACCTGCTCGCCGACGACCTGGTGGAGTGAGCGCGAGCCGCCGGGTCAGCGGCGCCGCGGCATCCGCCGGTTGGCGCCGGTGGCGGATCGCCCACCCCGGTCGCAGATCGTGGACAGTTACCGTCCAGCACGAACGTAACTGTCCACGATCTCGAACGCGGAGCGGGTCAGGCGATGGCGCAGGTGGTGTTGTTGACGGTGAAGGCGGTCGGCTTCGGGTTGCTGCCGTTGTGGTTCCCGTTGAAGCCGAAGCTCACCGACGCGCCCGGCGCGATCGTGCCGTTGTAGGACAGGTTCGTGGCGGTGACCGCCACCCCGGTCTGGCTGACCGTCGCCGACCAGCCCTGGCTGACGGTCTGCCCGCTGGCGAAGCTGAACCGCAGGGTCCAGCCGTTGATCGCGGTGGTGCCGGTGTTGGTGATCGACACGTTGGCGGTGAAGCCGGTGCTCCAGTCGGTGGTGGCGTACGCCACCGAGCAGGTGCCGCCGACCGGCGGGGCCGCGGTGGTCACCGCGACCGGCGCGGACGCCGCGGAGGTGTTGCCCGCCGCGTCGACCGCCACCACGTAGAACTGGTAGGCGGTCGAGGCGGTCAGCCCGGTCACCGCGACAGTGGTGCCGGTGGGTGAGCCGACGAGCGCGTCGGTGGCGCCGGCCTCGCGGTAGACCCGGTAGCCGGTGACGCCCACGTTGTCGGTGGACGCCGCCCAGTTCAGGGTGAGTCCGGTCGCGGTGACCGCCGAGGCGACGGGGGTGCCGGGCGCGGTCGGCGCGGTGGTGTCCGGTGCCGGTCCGGCCGGCGTGGTGACGCTGAGGGCGGCAGACGACGCCGACCGGTTGCCGGCGCCGTCGAGGGCCCGCACGGTGAACTGGTACGTCCGCTCCGGCAGCAGCCCGGTCACCGCGAGCGTGTTGGTGGTGGCGGTCCGCAGCACCAGCGCGTCGCTGCCGGTCTGCGACTGGGTGATCTCGTAGCCGGCCAGGCCGCTGCCGCCCGTGTCGGCGGACGCCGCCCAGGTCAGCGTGAGTCCGCTCGACGTGACGGCGGACGCGACGGGTGTGCCGGGGACGGTCGGCGCGGTGGTGTCCGGGACGACCGGTCCCGGCTCCTCGCCCCAGACGCGGGTGGTGCCGGAGTACAGCGGCACCTTCCGGTTCGGCCCGGCGGTGGCCTGGTACGACGGGTCGTTGGTCGGGTCCCAGGTGCCGCCCTCCGGCACGCCCACCTTGAACTGGACCTCCATCCGGTGCTGCGACTGACCCGCCGGGGCGATGGTGTACCCGGTGCAGTCCACCTCGACGTACCAGATGTCCCCGCTGAACTGCTTGGCCGTGGTCGGGGACGGGCAGCCCTGGGTGTAACCGGCGGTCACCTGCACCGGGCCGGTGCCGTCGGGCCGGAAGTAGTACCGGAACTTCCCGTCGGTCAGCGCACGGGCCGGGAACGCGGACTTGTTGTAGACCATCACCTTGAGCCCGGTGGCCCGCGGTTCGGCCTGTGCCACGGTGGTCTCGACGGTCAGCTCGTCGATGTCCGGCGTCTCGGCGACCGGGAAGTTCGCCAGCGGCGTGCCGCCGTACTCGGAGGTCAGCCGGACCAGCGCGGACGTGAAGCCGGCGTTGTAGTCGGTGGCCACCTCGTTCATCACGTAGTCCGACCGGCTGTCGCTGTACGCGTCGTTGGCCGAGGACGGGCCGCCGACCAACGCGCCGTAGAGGGTGTGCCGGGTCTCGACGGGCACGGTCTGGCTGTCCCACCAGGAGCCGTGCGCGGTGCGGTGGTGCGGGTTCTTCGGGGAGTTGGCGCCGAACCCGATGACGTAGCTGGAGTTGCGCGGGTTGTCGCCGAGCGCGTAGTTGATCTGCCGGACGGCGAAGTCGTGGTAGCGCGCCTTACGGGTGGTGTCGGTGGTCTTGTCGCTGTAGACCAGCGCGGCGAAGGAGGTGTTCGCGGCGTAGCGCAGCGCGCCCCAGGAGTCGAGCACCGCCATCCCGCCCGGCGAGTACGGCACCCGCTGCCCGTTCACCCCGACGGTCCAGTAGTCCAGCCACCGGTTGGCGTCGTCGACGTACTTCTGCTTGCCGGTCAGGTTGGCCAGCAGCACGTACGCCCCGAACTGCTTGTTGTCCCAGGCGATGGTCCACTTGTAGGAGCGGGTGGTGGTCTGGTTCTCGGTGCCGAGCTTGTCGTACTCGCTCTCGGCCTTGGTCAGGTAGCTGGCCTCGCCGGTGGCCCGGTGCAGCCAGATCGCGGCCCAGACCAGCTCGTCCTGCCAGCCGCTCCAGGACCGGTAGAAGCTCGTGGCGTCGGTGATGCACTCGTGGTAGGCCTTCCGCACCGTGTCGGCGAAGGTGTAGAGCTGCCGGGCGTGCCCGAGTAGCTTGTCCGCGTAGGCGGCGTCGGTGGGCCGGAACACCATCGAGGAGGCGGCCATCGCGGCCGCCGTCTCCCCCGCCAGGTCCGCGCCGCCACAGCTCGCATCGATCTTGTACGCGGGCCGCGCCATCGGCATCACCTCGGCCGGACCCCACCACTTGTGGTCGTCGTCGCCCTTGCCGACCTGTCCGTAGAGGACGTTGGCCGACGGGTGCGCCTTGATGAAGTAGTCGTTGACGAAGCGCAGGTTGTTGAGCAGGTGCGGCAGTTGCCCGGACGAGGTGTAACCGCTGCGGTACTCGACGGCGCCCCAGGCGAGCATGGTGGCGCTGAACGCCATCGGGAAGCCGAACTTCACGTGGTCGCCGGCGTCGTACCAGCCGCCGGTGAGGTCGACACCCGCGCCGGCGCCGTCGGTGAGCGCGCTGTCTCCGCGCCAGGAGACCCGGTTCCAGTCGGGCAGCCGGCCGGACTGCTGCGCCTCGTAGAAGAGCAGCGACTTCTGCAACGCCTCGGCGTAGTTGTAGGTCGCCGCCGGCGCGGCGGAGGCGGGCGCGGACGGCGGCGCGATCACCGCGAGGGACGCGCCGGTGAGCAGCGCGACGCCGATGGCCAGCAGTCGCCGTGGCCAGGGCTGGTCGGCGGCCGGTGACCGGCCGGGCTGGCCGCTGAACGGCCGGGTCAGGTGGCGCATGGCGGGCTCCTGTCGGAGGCGCCGCCGGCGGTCGCACCGACGCGGGACGGCGTACGGGCGGCACGGCCACCGGCGACAGCGGGGTGGCGGTGTGACCATAGGCCGTGGAAGCGCTCCCATGGATAGTCGACAATGTAATGGTCGGGTCGTCGGTTGGGAAGCCTGCCGGCCGGGGCGCCGCCGCGCGCGGCGGTCGCGTACTCGCGGGTAACCACTGCAGACCATTTCACACCATCGATTCCTATCTATAGACAGTCATCGTTTCCGCAGCTCACCGCCCACTCCCCCGAAAAGATCCTCACGCCGTTCGGACGCGTCGACGGCCAGCCAGACAAACGTACTGTTGCTGACCCACTACCAGGCGCGAGACAGTACCGACCATCAGCGGTGCCGTCGACGCCGCCGCTCCCCGGTCAAACCCTGAGGAGAAGCGATGGCACTACGACTCGCCGACGGCACCGCCTGGACCGACATCCTGGCCCGCGCGGTGGCCGCCACCCCGGAGGCGTTCGGCCCCCAGGTCGACGGCGTCACCACACTGCACAACCTGGTCGAAGGCGAATGGCGGGCGGTCGGCCAACCCGCCGCGGTCCGTACCCCGGTGGACAACACCGTCCTGGTCAACCTGCCCCGCCTCGACGCCGACACCGCCCGCGCCGCCGTCGCACACGCGGCCGCCGCGCACCGGGCCTGGGCGCAGACCCCGCTGGCCGACCGCAAGGCCCGGGTCGCCGACGCCCTCGACTCGCTCACCGCCCACCGCGACCTGCTCGCCCTGCTGCTGGTCTGGGAGATCGGCAAGCCGTGGCGGCTGGCCTGCGCCGACGTGGACCGGGCGCTCGACGGCGTCCGCTGGTACGCGGGCGAGATCGACCGGATGCTCGCCGACGGTCGCGAGCCGCTACCCGGACCGGTCAGCAACATCGCGTCGTGGAACTACCCGATGAGCGTCCTGGTGCACGCCGAGCTGGTGCAGCTCCTGGCCGGCAACGCGGTCATCGCCAAGACCCCGTCGCAGGGCGGCGCGGTCTGCCTGACCGTCGCGCACGCGCTGATGCGCCGGGCCGGGCTGCCCGCCACCCTCGTCTCCGGCAGCGGCGCCGAGCTGTCCGAGGTGCTGGTCCGGGCACCCGAGATCGGCGCGGTGGCGTTCGTCGGCGGCCGGTCCAACGGCGGCAAGGTGGCCGCCGCGCTGCTCGACAGCGACAAGCGGCACTTCATCGAACAGGAAGGCCTCAACGCCTGGGGCATCTGGAACTTCTCCCAGTGGGACCTGCTCGCCACCCACCTGAAGAAGGGCTTCGAGTACGGCAAGCAGCGCTGCACCGCGTACCCCCGGTTCGTGGTGCAACGCGACCTGGTCGACGAGTTCCTCGACATGTACCTGCCGGTCGTCCGCTCGGTCCGCTTCGGTCACCCGCTCGCCGTCGGCGACGACTGGGCCGCCGGTGACCCGCTGCCCGGACTGGACTTCGGTCCGCTGATCAGCGCCGCCAAGGCCGAGGAGCTGCACCGCAAGGTCGACGAGGCGATGCGGGGCGGCGCGATTCCCCTGCACCGGGGCAAGCTCACCGGCGCACCGTTCCTCCCCGGGCAGGACACGTCCGCGTACGTGGCGCCGTCGGTGCTGCTCGCCCCGCCCGGCCGGTCCCGGCTGATGCACGCCGAACCGTTCGGGCCGGTCGACACCATCGTCGTGGTGGACACCACCGACGAACTGCTGGCCGCCATGAACGCCTCCAACGGCGCGCTCGTCGCCTCGCTGGCCTGCGACGACACCGACGAGGCCGGCAAGCTCGCGGTGGACCTGCAGGCGTTCAAGGTGGGCATCAACAAGTCACGCTCACGCGGTGACCGGGACGAACCGTTCGGCGGTCGGGGCGCCTCCTGGAAGGGCGCGTTCGTCGGCGGTGACCTGCTGGTGCAGGCCGTCACCGTCGGGGGCGACAGCCGGCTCTACGGCAACTTCCCCGACTACAGCAGCTACCCCGCCACCTGATCGAGGTGCGCGGCGAGGGCCCTCCGTCGACAGGCCGGGGGGCTCTCGCCGCGACGTGCCGTTGACGTACCGTCCAGTGATGGCCATGATCGCGCAACTCTCGCTGGGTGTGTCCGACGCGGACCGGGCGGGGGCATTCTGGGCCGCCGCCCTCGGCTATCGCCGACGCCCGCCCCGACACCCCGGCGACGAGTGGATCGTCCTGGAGCCGCCGCCCGGAATGCCCGGCGCTGCCATCGCGATGGACGTCAGCGACAGCCCGGCCGAGGAGTTCCCCCGCGTCCACCTCGACCTGGACGCCGGTGAACGCACCCTCGACGAGGAGGTCGACAGGCTCCTGACCCTCGGCGCCCAGCCTGTCGACTGGCGGCACTACCCGACCGATCCACTCCCGAGCGAGCCGCCGTACGTGGTGCTCGCCGACCCGGAGGGCAACCGGTTCTGCGTGTCGGGTCGGCGCGAACCGCCCGGGGACCCCCGCTAGCCGCCCGGTACGGTCACCGCGGCCGGGGCGGCGAGCGGCACGGTGCAGCTGAGCACTGTGCCGTCGCGCTCGGTTGCGGCGGGCCGGTCCAGCCGACGCAGGGTACGCAGCATCGGGGTGTTCTCGGCCTGCACATGCAGCACCAGCGCCGCGTAGCCGGCCGCG
Organism: Micromonospora sp. DH14; assembly: GCF_029809455.1. Classification (NCBI taxonomy): domain Bacteria; kingdom Bacillati; phylum Actinomycetota; class Actinomycetes; order Micromonosporales; family Micromonosporaceae; genus Micromonospora; species Micromonospora sp. DH14. The sequence goes on from NZ_JARVKT010000016.1 coordinate 82,201, forward strand.
TCGGCGTGCCGCACCAGCCGGCGCAGCAACGCCGAACCGAGCCCCCGCCGCTGCCAGTCGTCGCGCACCAGCAGCGCCACCTCGGCCTCGTCGCCCTCGCCGAGCAGGTTCGCCATGGCGACCACCGACTCCGCCGCGCTGTCGGCGGCCACCGTCGTGGCCAGCAGGGTCAACCCCCGGCCCGGCTCCAGCATCCGGCGCAGCCGGGCCGGCTGGGGCAGCGACGCTCCGCCCAGATAACGCCGCTGCCGGCTTCGCGGGGAACAACCCTCGTGCAACTCCAGAACGCCCGACAGGTCGTCCGCGCACGCCGGCCGGACGGCCACCTCCGCGCCGTCGGGCAGCACAAGCGTGACCTGTTCGGCGGCCCGCCGCGCCATCGTGGCGGCCAACTCGACGAGGGCCTGCGCCCGGGCGTACTCCGCCGGGGTGAACGCGGGCGCGGTGCGGTGCAGCGCGAACGAGCCACCCGTCGGGTCGGCGAGCGCCATGTCGGTGCCGGTGACGCCCCGCTCGACGTCCGTCGACGTCGGTCGCCAACTCACCGAGTCGGCGCCGAGCAGCGTCCGCAGGGCCTCACCTGTCGAATCCGGGTCCCGCACCAGCCGGTTGGCGAGACCGAGCATCCGGGTGGGCTGGTCGACAAGGCCACGCGCCTCGCTGCGCGCCACCCAGCAGTCCCGCCCACGACCACGCTCGACGGCCGCGACCAGTTCGGCCTCGTCGAGCGTGTCCGGTGCGTCCACCAGGAAGTCGTCCACCGCGCCCCGCTCGGTGGGCTGCACCTGCACGGTGAGGATGTTGACCCCGCGCAGCGCGAGGCTGGCCGTGAGCACCGACAGGTAGCCGGGACGGTCGTCCACCGTCGCTCGGATCCGCCACAACGTCATGGTTGGCTCCCTTCCCCGGTAAGAGCCTCACCCCGGCCTGTTGCCGCCCGGTTGCCCGGCGGTGTCGGCCCGGGAACTCCTCGGGCCGCTCAGGGGCCGGCGACCACCGGCGGCGCGCCGACGAGATCGAGTCGGTCACCGAGGATCACCGCGCAGGCCCGGACGAGCTGGGTGAGCCGATCCACCTCGGTGCTGTGGAACCCCGCGGCGGAGAGGGTCTCGCTGCGCTCGCGGGCCACCACCAGCACCAGGCCCGCCCGGCCGAACGGCGCGATCGCGTGGTGAGTGCCGTCGGGTGTGGTCATCGACCGGCCGCGCAGCGGCGTCACCTCCGGCAACCGCAGGGGTACGGGAGCCCGCCAGCTCGCGTGCCCCACCGTCGCCCCGCCACCTCCGGACCGCGAGGCCCAGTCGACCGGCACCACCGCCGCCACCGCCCAGTCGGCCGCCAGCAGCCCCGGGACCGCGTCGACAAGGGTGGCCAACCCGTCGGCCGGGTTGGCCGCGACCTGGGCCAAAAGCTCCGCGTCCTGCCCGGTGGTGGTGGGCGCGCCGATCGCCCGCCACACACCGTCCACCCGCACCCCCGGTATCGCCGCGAGCCCAGCCAGCAGCCGCTCCACCCGTGCCGCGCCCGGCCAGACGACAGTGAAGTCGTCCACCGCGCGCCCGCCGAGCCGTTCGAGAACCACCACCTGGACGATGTCCGCCCCAGAGACGCCCAACGTGCGGGCGACCTGGCCGAGGGTGCCCGGACGGTCCGGCAGGGTGACCCGAACTCGCAGCAACATGTCTGTCCCTCCGCTCGGCGGGCCGGCGAAAGGAGCCGCCGGCAGGCTGCTCCCAGCCTGGTCGTTGACCATTTCGTCCCTGTTGCAGGGGCATGTCCCGAGCGGAAATTCGCCGGCCGGCCACCGGACGGTTTCGCCGGGGAAGCGGACAGCGACGCTCAGGGCAGCCCACCCAGGGGCAGGACCGGCGTGGAGGCGAGCTGGGCGTGGTAGTCCGCGGCGGACGTCTCCCGACCCCACTGGGGCATTCCGGTAGGCAGGTCCAGTGGGTCGGTCTCCACCTCGATGAGTGTCAACTGGGCCGGCCGTCCGTCGATGCCGGCCAGGATGGTCGCGAGTTCACCCTCGGTACGGGCCACGTGGGCGGTGAAGCCCCGCTCCCGTGCGAACACGGCGGGCAGTTCGGTGTACCGCCAGTTGTCGATGTCGTTGTACGGCTGGTGCCGCCCGTCGACCGCCCGTTCGACCGTGTAACCGCCGTTGTTGACCACGATGATGACCGGACGTTGGTTCGTGGCGAGCATCCGGCTGATCTCCTGCACTGTCAGTTGGAGAGATCCGTCGCCGGTCACGAGCACCGTCCGTCGATCCGGTGCCGCCACCCCGGCACCGAAGGCGGCCGGGGTGGCGTAGCCGATCGAGCCCCAGATGGGCGGCCACACGACCGTGACGTCGGCGGGCAGTCGCATCGTCGCGGCGCCGAAGGACGGGGTGCCGGTCTCCGGGACGAAGATGTCCCCCTCGCGCAGCATCCGCTGGATGGCTGGCCAGAGCCGTGTCTGCCGGATCGGTTCGTCGCTCGACGGGTCGAGTACGGGCGGGTCGGCCGTCAGCAGCGCCGCGCGTGACCACTGCGCCGTACGGTTCGGGGCGATCTCGTGCAGGCAGCGCAGCGCCGCCGGCAGGGCCACCGGGGCGAAGCGGGTGCCGGCGACGACGGCGGCGTCCCGGTGCAGGCTGATGACCCGGTCCACCTTCAGGTCGGCGGTGAACAGGCCGTCCCAGTCGAAGAACGTGGTGCCCAGACAGACGAGCGCGTCCGCGCCCTCCACGACCGCGCGGACCTCGTCGACGCTGTCACCGCCGTTGTAGACGCCCACGTAGTGGGGGTCGGACTCGTCGAGCAGTCCCCGCCCGAGCGACTGCGCGGCGACCGGCCAGTTCCGTTCGGCGGCCATAGCCGTGACGGCGGCGCCGAGGTGGAAGCGGATCGGCAGGTTCCCGACGAGCATGGCGGGCCGCTCGACACCGTCGAGCAGCCGCCGGGCGGCCGTGGCGAAGGCGTCGAGCTGCCCGGCCGCCACGACCGGCTCGGGGCGGGTGAACCGTCGCCCCGGCCGGGCGATTTCGGCGTGGGCCACGTCGCCGGGCATCCGGACGTAGACCGGACGCTGCTGCGACCAGCACTCGGTGAGGACCCGGTCGACCTCGTGCAGAGCGTTCTGCGGGGTCAGTGAGGTCTGGGCGACGGTGACCTCGCGTGCCACCCGTACCCAGTGGTCGAAGTCGCCGTCGGCGAGCGAGTGGTGCATGGAGGTGTGCTGTCGCATGATCTCCACGGTCGGACCGCCGACGATAGAGACGACGGGTACCGACTCCGCCATGGCCCCGGCCAGCGCGTTGACCGCCGACAGCTCACCGGGACCGAACGTCGTGAGGATCGCGGCCACGCCGCCGAGACGGGCGTACCCGTCCGCGCTGAAGCCGGCGTTGAGCTCGTTGCAACTGCCGACCCACTCGATCCCGTCGAACGCCTCGATCTGGTCGAGGAAATCCATGTTGTAGTCCCCCGGCAACCCGAAGACATGGCGCACCCCGAGGTCGTAGAGCCGGCTGAGCAACAGCTCGCCGACCGTCGTCGTGCCCCCGTTCGCCCTCACCACGATTGACTCCCGTCGCTCCGGGGACCGCCTCCGCGGCCCACCATCAAGACGATATAGAGGCAATCGACATGAAAGGTGTGGATTGTTCCCCTTGAGACGCGCCCGGCGGCGGCGCTGGCCCGCGTGGCCGAAGCCCTCCGGACGAGACGTCCGGTGAATCTGACCTTGACAACGTGAACGGGCTGCCATCAACTGGTCGGATGAGTGATCCGGCCGTCGATGCGTCGCGGCCGGAGGCCGTCCCCAGCTCACCCGCGGGTCTGGCCCTGGACCGCCTCGCCGACCACCTGGCCCGGCACCGACCCGAACTGCTCGTCGGGCCGTTGCGCGCCCAGCTGATCGCCGGCGGCAAGTCCAACCTCACCTACCTGCTGCGCCTCGGCGACCGCGAGGTCGTGCTGCGCCGCCCCCCGCTGGGGCACGTGCTGGCCACCGCGCACGACATGGGGCGCGAGTTCCGGGTCATCTCGGCGCTCGCGCCGACCGAGGTGCCGGTGCCGGGCGCGCTGCTGCTCTGCACCGACCCGGACGTCATCGGCGCACCGTTCTACCTGATGGAGCGGATGCCCGGCGAGGTGTTCCGCACCCGCGCGCAGACCGACCCGCTGGGTGACGAACGACGCCGCGACCTCGCCATGGCGATGATGGACACCCTCGCCGCGCTGCACAGCGTCGAACCCTCCACCGTCGGGTTGGCTGACTTCGGCCGCCCCGAGGGTTACCTGGCCCGGCAGGTACGCCGGTGGGCCGGTCAGCTCGACCGCTCCCGCAGCCGTCCGCTGGCCGGCATCGACGAGCTGCGTGACCTGCTCGCGGCGACCGCCCCGGAGGGTGCGAACGCCGGCCGGATCGTGCACGGCGACTACCGGCTCGACAACCTCCTCGCCTCGGCCGACCCGGTCGCCGTGCACGCGGTGCTCGACTGGGAGATGGCCACCCTCGGCGACCCCCTCGCCGACCTGGGGCTGCTGCTGACGTACTGGGACGTGCTCGGCGGCAGCGACACCGCCGCGGGCAACCCCGTCGCGGACGGGCTCGGCCCACGCGCCGGCTTCCCCACCGGCAGCGAGCTGATCGACCGGTACGCCGGGCGCAGCGACGTCGACGTCGGGCCACTGCACTGGCACGTGGCGCTGGGCTGTTTCAAACTCGCTGTCATCTGCGAGGGCATCCACTACCGCCACACGCTCGGGCAGACGCTCGGCGAGGGCTTCGACCGGATCGGCGAGATGGTGGCACCGCTGGTCGCACACGGGCTGACCGCCGCCAGGGAGCGGTGATGGACTTCTCATACGACAGCCGGACCGAGGAGCTGCGCGACGAGCTGACCCGGTTCCTGACCGAACACGTCTACCCGGCCGAGCCCGTGCACGCCGAGCAGGTGGCCGCCGGGGACCCGTGGTCGCGTACCCCGGTGTTGGCCGAGCTGAAGGCGGAGGCCCGCAAGCGCGGCCTGTGGAACCTCTTCCTGCCCGACCCGCGCTACGGCGCCGGCCTGACCAACCTCCAGTACGCTCCCCTGGCCGAGCTGACCGGGCGCAGCCCGCACCTCGCGCCGGAGGCGGTCAACTGCGCGGCACCGGACACCGGCAACATGGAGTTGCTGGCCGAGTTCGGCTCGGAGGCGCAGCGGCAGCGCTGGCTGATGCCGCTGCTGGAGGGCGAGATCCGCTCGGCGTTCTGCATGACCGAGCCGGACGTCGCCTCCTCCGACGCCACCAACATCGCCACCCGGATCACCCGCGACGGCGACGAGTACGTGATCAACGGGCGGAAGTGGTGGTCGTCGGGCGCGATGGACCCGCGCTGCGAGATCTTCATCGTGATGGGCAAGACCGACCCCACCGCCGACCGGCACCGCCAGCAGAGCATGGTCCTGGTCCCCCGGGACACCCCCGGTGTGACGGTGCGCCGGGGGATGACCGTCTTCGGCTACACCGACGGCTCCCACGGCGGGCACGCCGAGATCGACTTCACCGACGTCCGGGTGCCGGCGGAGAACCTGATCGGCGCCGAGGGCACCGGCTTCGCCATCGCGCAGGCCCGCCTCGGCCCGGGCCGCATCCACCACTGCATGCGGCTGATCGGGATGGCCGAACGGGCACTGGAGCTGCTCTGCCGCCGGGCCAACGAACGGATCGCGTTCGGCCGGCCCCTGGCGGAGCAGGGCGTCGTGCGGGAGTGGATCGCGGAGTCCCGGGTCCGCATCGAGCAGGCCCGGCTGCTGGTGCTCAAGACGGCGTGGCTGATGGACACCGTCGGCAACAAGGGCGCGCACACCGAGATCCAGGCCATCAAGATCGGCACTCCGGCGATGGCGGAATGGGTGATCGACAAGGCCATCCAGGGGTACGGCGGCGCCGGCGTCAGCCAGGACACCCCACTGGCCGCCCTCTGGGCGCAGACCCGCACCCTGCGCCTCGCCGACGGCCCCGACGAGGTCCACCGCAACTCCCTGGCCAAGCGCGAACTCCGCCGCTGGACCCCCTAACCCCGCCTGCCCGTCACCCCCACGACTCCTCCACCCCGCGCCGCGCACCCCCGCCGCGGCCCCACCCCGCGCCCGCGCCAGGACCGACCCCACGCCCCGCGCCGCCCCGGTTGATCATGAAGTTATTGCCACGACACGCCGACGCGGGTGGCAATAACTCCATGATCAACGAGGTGGGCGGGCCCGCAGGCCGGGCAGGCCGGGCGATGCGGTGGGGGTGGGGTTAGGCGGAGGCTCGGTGGACCAGTTGGGTGTCCAGGAGGATGTGGGAGGCGGGTAGCTCCTCGCCACGGATCCGGGCCACCAGCAGGCGGGCCATCTGCCGGCCCATCTCCTCCACCGGCTGGAAGACAGTGGTCAGCGGCGGCTCCGCCTGACGGGCGATCGTCGCGTCGTCGAAGCCGATCACCGCGACGTCCTGCGGCACCCGCCGGCCGGCCTCGCGCAGGGTCCGCAGCGCGCCGAACGCCATCAGGTCGGAGGCGACGAACACCGCGTCCAGGTCCGGGCAGACGTCCAGCAGCCGACGCATGCCGGCCGCGCCGCTGCCCTCGCTGAAGTCGCCGTACGCGATCAGGTCGGGGTTGACGCTGGCCCCGGTGGCCTTGACCGCCTCGGTGTAGCCGGCCAACCGGGCCAGACCGGCGCCCATGTCCTGCGGACCGGCGATGGTGGCGACGCGTCGCCGCCCCTGCCCCGTCAGGTACTCCACCGCCTGCCGGGCCCCGCCAACGTTGTCCACGTCGACGAACCAGGCCGGTTGGGCGCCGGGTTGCAGCATCCGGGCGGGCCGACCGCCGAGCACGGCGGGCAGGCCGCGCTCCTCCAGCAGCGTCGGCAGCGGGTCGGAGTCGTGCAACGACAGCAGCAGGACGCCGTCGACGTGCTGGTTGGTGAGGTGGTGCTCGACCCGCTCCCGCTCCACCGGCGACTGCGCCATGGCCAGCCAGAGCTGCATCGGCGTCTCCAGCAGCCCGGAGCTGATCCCCCGCACGATCGAGGCGAAGAACGGCTCGGTGAAGACCCGCTCGCCGGATTCGGAGACCACCAGCGCGACCGAGTCGGTCCGCTGGGTGACGAGCGCGCGGGCGGCCCGGTTCGGCACGTACCCCAGCTCGGCGATGGCCTGTTGGACCGCGGCCCGGGCCTCCGGGCTGACCTGGGGCGAGCCGTTGACCACGCGGGAGACCGTGCCCCGACCGACGCCGGCACGCGCCGCGACCGCGTCGAGGGTCGGGCGCCCGAGCGACCGGGTGCGCTGCGTTGTCATCGTCTGCTCCTCCGACGGCGGGCGGACCCGGCGCCACCTGCGGGAGGTGGACGCCGGGGCCGTCCTGATGGCTGGCCCGAGCCTATTGTGCGGCCAGACCGTTGCGCCGGATCACCGAGGCGTACCACTTGGCGCTGGACTTGGGGGTGCGGACCTGGCTGTCGTAGTCGACGTGGATCATGCCAAACCGCTTGGTGTAACCCCAGGCCCATTCGAAATTATCCATCAACGACCAGGCAAAGTATCCCCGCAGCGGCACCCCGGCGTCGATCGCCTCGTGGGCGGCGCGCAGGTGGGCGTCGAAGTAGGCCAGCCGATCGACGTCGTCGACCTGCCCGTCGACCACCGAGTCGACGAACGCGGAACCGTTCTCGGTGACGTACAGCGGCAGCTCGGTGTAGCCGTGCACCCGACGCAGCGTCTCGGTCAGGCCCGGGGCGTCGATCTCCCAGCCCATGTCGGTGACCGGGACGCCGCGGCTGACGAACCGGACGTCCTCGCTGCCCGGCCAGCACGAGGGGGCCGGATCGGCCGGGACGCCCTCGACCGGCGCGGCGACGACGTGCCGGCTGTAGTAGTTGACCCCGACCAGGTCCAACGGCGTGGAGATGGTCGCCAGGTCGCCGTCGCGCACGTGGTCGAAGTCGGTCACCGTGCTGAGGTCGGCAACCAGGTCCTCCGGGTACGACCCGCGCAGCAGCGGGTCCAGGAAGAACCGGTTGGCCAACCCGTCGATCCGCCGGGCGGCGTCGCGGTCGGCGGGGGTGTCGCTGGCCGGGTCGACCGGGTAGAGGTTGACGGTCACGCCCACCTCGGCGGTCGGCCGGGCGGCCCGCAGCGCCTGCACGGCCAGGCCGTGCCCGAGCATCAGGTGGTGACCGGCGCGCACCGCGTCCGCGCCGTTGGTGCGGCCGGGGGCGTGCACCCCGGAACCGTAGCCGAGGAACGCCGAGCACCACGGCTCGTTCAGCGTGGTCCAGTAGCGCACCCGGTCACCGAGCGCGTCGGCCATCACCGTCGTGTAGTCGGCGAAGCGGGCTGCCGTGTCCCGGGCCGGCCAGCCGCCGGCGTCCTCCAGCGGCTGCGGCAGATCCCAGTGGTAGAGGGTGAGCCACGGCTCGATGCCGTTGGCCAACAGCTCGTCGACCAGCCGGCGGTAGAAGTCCAACCCCTGCGGGTTGACGGCGCCGCTACCGGTTGGCTGCACCCGCGACCAGGAGACCGAGAAACGGTACGACTTCAGGCCCAGCTCGGCCATCAGCGCGACGTCCTCGCCGAGGCGGTGGTAGTGGTCGCACGCCACGTCACCGGTGTGCCCGGCGACGACGCGACCCTCGGTGTGGCTGAAGGTGTCCCAGATCGACGGGGCGCGGCCGTCCTCGGCCGCCGCCCCCTCGATCTGGTACGCCGCCGTCGCGGCCCCCCAGAGGAATCCGGGTGGAAAGGTCAGCCCCGGGCGCTCGTCGAGGACGTCGACGGCGGGTGGGCTGGCGGGGTTGCTCACGACTTGACGGCACCTTCCATGATCCCGCCAATGATCTGGCGGCCGAACACGAGGAAAACGATCACCAGGGGGATGGTGCCGATCGCCGTGGCGGCGAACACCTGGGAGTAGTCGGTGTAGTAGGCGTACGAGAGGAAGGAGAGCGAGACCTGCAGGGTCGGGTTCTCCGGGGTGAGGACGGCGTACGGCCAGAGGAACGAGTTCCAGGTCTCCATGAAGGTCAGCAGACCGAGGACACCGGCGGCGGGGCGCAGCGCGGGCAGCACGATGTTCCAGTAGATCCGGAACGTGCTGGCCCCGTCGACCCGACCGGCCTCGATCAGCTCGTCGGAGATCGCCTGGCTGGCGTACTGCCGCATCATGAACACGCCGAAGGCGCTGACCAGGAACGGCACGGTGACCGCGTAGAGGGTGTCGTACCACCCGAGGTCCTGCATCATGCCCCAGAGCGGGATGAGTCCCATCTGGGTCGGGATCATCATGGTGATGATGATCGCCAGCAGGAGGGCGTTGCTGCCCCGGAACCGCAGCTTGGCGAAGGCGAACCCGGCCAGCGAACCGGTGAGCACCACCGAGATGGTGACCACCGAGGAGACGATGACCGAGTTCATCATGCCGGTGAAGAAGTTGGCGGCGTCGTTGTCGAGCACCCGCTGGAAGTTGTCACCGAACGCTCCGCCGGGAGTTGACGGCGGCGGCACGTCGTTGATCGAGTCAAGGCTGCGAGTGCCGATCACGATCATGTAGTAGAACGGGTAGATCGAGAGCAGCGCCGCCAGGACGAGCGCCACGTAGGTCAGCGGGCTGGTGCGCCACAGGCGCCGCGAAGCCGAAGTCATCGCTCGCTCCTCACTTCGCCGAACGGCGGACGAGTAGGAAGTTGAACAGCGACACCACGACGATGATCATGAAGATCGCCCAGGCCACCGCGGCTCCGTAGCCGGCGGTGTTCAGGTTCTCGATGCCCATCTCGTACATGTACATGGCCAGCGTCTGGAACTCCCGCTGGTTGCCGCCGAGGATGTTGCCGTTGGCGAAGAGCAGCGGCTCGGTGAAGAGCTGCATGCCGCCGATCGTGGACAGGATGACCACGAAGATGAAGGTGGGCTTGAGCATCGGCAGGGTGATCTGCCAGAACTGCCGCCACGGGCTCGCGCCGTCGATCTCCGCGGCCTCGTAGAGGTCCTTCGGGATCGCCTGCATGCCGGCGAGCAGGATCAGCGTGTTGTACCCGGTCCACCGCCAGTTGACCATCGAGGAGATGGCGAACCACGAACTCCATCGCTGCCCGTCCCAGTCGACAGCGTCGACACCGACGAGGCTGAGCAGCCAGTTGAACAGACCGAACTCCCGCTGGAACAGCATCCCGAAGACGATCGCGACCGCCGCCACCGACACCACGTTCGGCACGAAGATGGCCATCCGGAAGAAGGTCTTGGCACGCAGGAACGTCCGGTTGAGCAGGTTCGCCAGGAAGAGCGCGAGCAACAACTGCGGGATGGTCGACAGGGCGAAGATGCCGAACGTGTTGACCAGCGCGTTCCAGAAGTACTCGTCGGACACCAACCGGCTGTAGTTGTCGAAGCCGATGAACGAGTGGTCGCCGATCATGTCCCAGTCGTGCAGCGACATCCAGGCGGTACGCACCATCGGGTACAGCCCGAAGACGCCGAAGATCAGGAAGAACGGGGCGATGTAGAGGTACGGCGAGTACTTGACGTCGAGACGGTTGAATAACCTTCCCCGGCTACGTCGGGAAGAGACGTCGGGAGAAGGCGGTGCTGCTGGCGACGGCGGTGCCGTCGTGGCCGACAGGCTCATGCGAATTCCTTTTCCGGCGAGGCCCGGGGGCCCTCGCGCAGGGCGCTACGCGGAGGGGACCGGCCGGTGGCGTCCGGGAAGTCCCCCGAACGCCACCGGCAGGGAATCACTCAGAAGGCACCCTGAGTCTTTGCGTCCTTCGTGAACTGTTCCCAGGCCTTCGCCTTGTCGACCTGTCCGTTCTCGAACGCCCGCAGTGCCGGCTCGAACGCGTTCTCCTTCACCGCCTGGTGCTTCGGACCCAGGTGGGTCGGCTGGATCTTGGCGACGCTCTCACCGAAGATCTTGCCGGTCGGCGCGTTGCTGAAGTACTCATTGGTGTAACCGAGGAACGCCTGGTCCTTCAGCGCCTCCAGGTTGGTGGGCAGCGGGCCCTTGAGCTTGAAGGCCTCCACCTGGCTCTTGGCGTTGGTGAGGAACTCGGCGAGCTTCGCCGCCTCCTTCGGGTACTTGCTCTGCTCCGGAACCGCGAGCCACGAGCCACCCCAGTTACCGCCGCCACCCGGCACTGCCGCGACGTCCCACTTGCCCTTGTTGGCCGGACCGGAGTTGTCCGACACGATGCCGAGCATCCAGGACGGGCAGAAGGTGACCGCGAAGGTGCCCTGCTTGAAGCCACCCGACCACTCCGGCGACCAGGTCTGGGCCTTGGCCGAGATGTCCGCCATCGAGGTGGCGGTGTCCCAGGCGTTCTTCACCGCGGGGCTGGTGTCCGCGATGATGTTGTTCTCCTTGTCGTAGAACAGATCACCGTTGCCCTGGAACATGACACCGTTGGAGACGGCGGTGATCGAGTCGACGAACGCCTTGCCGGTGGCCTGCTTGTACTTCCGACCGGCCTCGTGGAAGCCGTTCCAGTCCGACCAGAGCGCCGACACCTGGTCGCGCTCGGTGGGCAGGCCGGCCGCCTGGAACAGGTCCTTGCGGTAGCAGACGGCGAGGCTGCCGACGTCGGTCGGCAGGCCGACCAGCCGGCCGTCCTGCGACTTGCCCAGCTCCCACTTCCAGGGCAGGTATTCCTTCGAGTGGTCGGCGATCAGCGGGTTGAGGTCAACCCAGTTACGCGGGTTGGTCTTGAACTCGTTGAGGATGCCCTCTTCCAGAGCGGTGACGTCCGCCGCGCCCTTGCCGGTGGCCAGGTAGCGGACCAGCTTCGGCCGGTACTCGCTGAGCTGGGCGGTCTTGCGCAGCTCGACCTTGATGCCGGTGTCCTTCTCGTACTGCTTGACGAGCTCGTCGTAGCCGAACTCGCTGAAGGTGTCGACGACCAGCTTGGTCGGCTTCTCGCCGGCCGCCGGCTTGTCGTCGTCGTTGCCGCAGGCCGCGAGACCGCCGATTGCGGTGATCGCGGCCAGGGCAGCGGCCGCCAGGCGGGTACGCCGCGTGGTGACACTCATGCGCTGACCCCTCTTTCCGGGTGGTGAGGCTGGATGGGTGTGGTGGGGGGTGCCCGTCGCGCCAGGCCGGAGTTCGTGAGTGAGCCACGCCACCTCCGGGAGCGCTCCCATGAGATTGCCGGCGGGTAACGGGAGTGTCAATAGGGCGATGGGAGCGTTCCCAGATCGTTACCGCTGATCACTCCGGGAACAGGCGCCCCAGCGACACCTCCCGTAACCGGGCGATTCAGCAGAAGCGGCGCAACAGCGTGGTTGCCCGGTCCGGGTCGAAGCCCGACGGGTCGAAGGCGGCGCCCGCCCAGTCGCGCAGCATCGCGTGCCGGGAGCTGACCAGGTCACCCGCGCCGGCCCGGTCGTCCAGCGCCTCCAGGAGCGCCTGATAGCCCACCGGCCCGCCGATACCCTCCGGCGGGCAGGCCCGCTCGCCGCCCAGGCAGACCGGGTACCGCTCGTCCGGGTCGGCGGTCAGCGCGTCCTCCACGACCAGGTCGTGCTCCCACCAGTCGCCGAAGTCGTACGTGTAGGAGAACCGGCTGCCCTTGCCGAGCACCGCGTCGAGCCGCACGTCCAACTCGTCGCGCAGCGCCAACTCACCGTCCGGGTCGGGCTCGCCGTACTGCATCGCGTCGATCTCGAACGAGTGCAGGTGGCAGTCCCGCCAACCCATCGCGTGCTGTGCCACCCGGTGCAGCCGGTCCAGCGTGTAACCGGCCGGCACGAGCACCCGGCGCCACACCGGCGGCCGGGTCCCGGCGAGGGACATCTTCAGCTGGAAGATCTGACGCGGCATGCTGTCCTGTCCTCCCGCGGCTTAGGCTGCGAGCATGATCTGCCGAGCGTGCCGGGCCCGGCGACACGACGAGTGCCCGGGCCGGAACTGGTGCGACTGCCAGCACCGTACCGCCGAACCGACCCCTCCGGTCACCGGTCCGGCCGGCGAATGACCGTCAGAATTCCGATCCGACGGCTCTGGCCCGAGCCGTCGACGCAGCCACTCGACGACGCCGGGCTGACCGCCCTCTACGGCCGCGCCGACCAGCCCCGGCTGCGAGTGAACTTCGTGACCAGCCTGGACGGCGCGGTCAGCGTGGACGGCTACTCCGCCGGGCTCTCCGGCGAGCCGGACAAGCGGGTGTTCGGCCTGCTGCGGATGGCCTGCGACGCCCTGGTGGTGGCCGCCGGCACGCTGCGCCACGAGGGGTACCGGGCGGTCCGCCTCGACGAGCGCCGCCGCGCCTGGCGTCAGGCCAACGGACTGGCCGCGTACCCGACGCTGGTGGTCGTCTCCGGATCGCTGGACCTGGACCCGGCGCAGGCCGCGTTCGCCGACGCACCGACCCGCCCGATCGTGCTCACCCACGCCGACGCCGACCCGCCGCCCGGGCTGACCGACGTCGCCGACGTGCTGCGCTGCGGCACCGGGCGGGTCGACCTGGCCGCCGGCCTCGCCGAGCTGCACCGCCGCGGGCTCACCCAACTGCTCTGCGAGGGCGGCCCACACCTGCTCGGCGCGCTCACCGCCGCCGACCTGGTGGACGAACTGTGCCTCACCGTCTCGCCGCTGCTCGCCGGGCCCGGCCCCGGCCGGATCACCGCCGGCGACGTCACCGCGCCCCGGCACCTGCCGCTGCGGCACGTGCTCGCCACCGAGGACGGCGTCCTCCTGCTCCGCCACGCCCGCCAACAGGGCGGTTGGTCCGGGCCGCAACGGGGCCCGGATCGGCTCAGTCCGTGAGCACCGCCCCGGGAGCCCACGGGACCCGGTAGCGCTGACCGTCCGTGGTGCTCGCCCAGACCTGCACCTCGTCGTACGGGTCGGCGGCGACCACCTCCGCCACCGCGCCGCGCGGCGCCGGACCGAGCCGGTGTGGCAGGCCGGCAGCGACGACCTCGACGGTACGCCCCGGCGGCGCCTGAACCAGGACGTAGAGCCGGCCGCCGGAGCGCCGGGCCACGGCCACACCCAGCCCGCCGCCGGTGGCGCGGACTGCCACACAGGCCGCGTCTCCGTCAATACAAGCCAGGTCGTACGAGAGGTAGTCGCTCAGCCGGCGCGGATCTCCCCCGTCCGGGGCGATCCAGACCTCCGCCGCCCGTCCCCCGGCGGCCCGCTCCTCGCCGCGTGGCTCCCGTCCGATCAGCACGAGCGTCTCCGTTCCGGTACGGCCGACGGCAACCACCTGTGCCGGCGTCACAGGTCGACCGTCAGAACCGACGATCCCGGCCGGGACGTCGACAACCGCGCCCGGCCCGACGTCGCCGGCATCGCCGTCACCACGGCCGATCGGCCCCAGGTGCGGGAACAGCAGCGCCCCCACGGCGACCGCGACCGCCGCCGTGCCGCCCGTCCGCAGCAGCCGCCGGCGACGCCGGGCCCGGCTGCCCGTGATGACCCGGCGGGCGAAATCAGGCGGCAACTCCACTGTTGCGACAGCGTGGTCGAGCAGGCCGGTCACCTCCTGGTCACGCATGGTTCTCCTCCGCGAGGTCGAGGTCGAGTGGGGTGACACCGGCAGATTCCAGTCGGGCCCGCAGCCGGTGCAGACCACGGGAGGCCTGGCTCTTCACCGAGCCCACGGAACAGTCCAGTTCGGCGGCTGTCTCCGCCTCGGAGAAGCCAAGCCAGTACCGGAGCACCACCGTTGCCCGCATCCGCGGCGGAAGCTCCCGCAGCGCCGCCAGCAACAACTCCCGGTCATCGATCCGGGTCATCTCATCCTGCTGCGATGTCCCGTCCGGAAGGCCGGCGGCCCGACGGCGGTTCCATGGTGAGCGCCACCGGCTGACCAGCCGGTTGGTCATCGCGCGACGCAGGTAGGCCTCCGGCTGCCGCTGCCGAACCACGTGCCAGCGGGGGTACGCCTGCTCCAGCACCTCCTGCAGCAGGTCCTCGGCGTCCGCCCGCTGCCCCGTGATCAGAACGGCGAAGCGGAGCATTCGCGGGCCGCTCGTCGCGACGAAGGCTCCGAAGTCGTCATTCATGCGTGCTCCATGCCTAGGTAACGCGACCAGCGCCTCGGTGGTTGAGTCCCGGACCCGTGCGGTGCCCGACACGGCTCGCGCACACCTGGTGCGCCCGGTCGAACACCCAGCGTCATCAGTGTGACGGGGCATGGTGTCGTCCGCCGCGTCGCGTGGCGACCTGTCGTACTCCTCGGGCACTATGCACGTCATGCGCGCCGACCGTGATGCCCGAGCGACAGGGGTCGCCCGATGACCGACGCCGACCTCGACAGCCCTGGCGAGGCGGTCGGGCGGGTGCTGGGCACCGCCGACGCCACCCCGTTGCAGTTCTGGACGGCCGTGGCGCCCGGCAGCTACCTGCAGCTCGACGACGTGGTGGTCACCCGACGCGACCTGCCCGACCGCGAGCCGGTGACGATCGCCGGGGTGGTCACCCAGGTCCGCGCCCGGCACGAGGGCGCCCAGTTCGACTCCGACGTGTTCGCCATCGCCGACGGCACGCTGCCGGCGATGGTGCAGGAGGCGGCCGAGGTCACCACCACCCGGGTCGACCCGGAGTTGTACGTGCCGCCCACGCCGGGGGCCGTGGTGCACCGGGCCGAGGGCGACGCGCGGGCCCGCGCGCTGCACTTCGACCGGATGGAGCGGCGCATCCCGATGGGCATGGGTCGCGACGGCGTCCCGGTCTACCTCAACGCCGACTTCCTCGACGGCAGCCGGGGCGCGCACGTCTCCATCTCCGGCATCTCCGGCGTGGCCACCAAGACCAGCTTCGCCACCTTCCTGCTCTACTCGGTGTTCCGCTCCGGGGTGCTGGGCGGCGACGCGGTCAACGCCAAGGCGCTGATCTTCAACGTCAAGGGTGAGGATCTGCTCTTCCTCGACCACCCCAACACCCGCCTCGACGAGCCCACCCGCGCGGCGTACGCGAAGCTCGGGTTGAGCGCGGGCGCCTTCCCCGACGTGCGGGTCTACGCCCCACCACGGGTCGGTGACGCGGCCGGCACGCCGGATGTGAGCAGCCGGCTCACCGGCGTCGACAGCTTCTACTGGACGCTGAGCGAGTTCTGCACCGACCGCCTGCTGCCGTACGTGTTCGCCGACGCCGACGACGAGCGCCAGCAGTACACGATGGTGGTTCACTCGGTCGCCGCGCACCTGGCCCGCTACGCCCAGCCCGCCGACGGCGGGGTGAGCATCGACGGGGTTCGGCTCGGCTCGTACGGCGACCTGGTCGACCACATCGTCGACCAGCTCAACGACGACGAGACCCGCTCCGACTGGGCGGGCAGCGCGGTGGGGCTGGGCACCGTCAACGCGTTCGCCCGGCGGTTGATCGGCAGTAAGAAGGACCTGGCCCGGCTGATCCGTGGTGACCTCGCGGCCCGCCGCCCGCACTCGATCAACACCAGCGAGTCGGCGCAGGTCACCGTGGTCGACCTGCACAACCTGCCGGACCGGGCGCAGCGGTTCGTGGTCGGTGTGACGCTGAAGAGCGAGTTCGAGCGCAAGGAGAAGTCCGGCGCGGCCAAGCCGCTGCTGTTCGTGGTCCTCGACGAGCTGAACAAGTACGCCCCCCGGGAGGGCTCCTCCCCCATCAAGGAGGTGCTGCTCGACATCGCCGAGCGGGGCCGCTCGCTCGGGGTGATCCTGATCGGCGCGCAGCAGACGGCGAGCGAGGTGGAGCGGCGGATCGTCACCAACTCGGCGATCCGGGTGGTCGGCCGGCTCGACCCGGCCGAGGCGTCCCGCCCCGAATACGGCTTCCTGCCGCCCGCGCAGCGCCAGCGGGCGTTGCTGGCCAAGCCGGGCACCATGTTCGTCAACCAGCCGGACATTCCGGTCCCGCTCTGCCTGGAGTTTCCGTTCCCGGCCTGGGCCACCCGGGTCTCCGAGGCGGGCCGGGCACCATCGGAGACGCTGCGCTCGATCACCCAGTCCGCCGACCCGTTCGCCGTGGTGGGCTCCGGCGGCGGCACCACCGACGACGACATCCCGTTCTAGGGGGCCGGCAAGCCATGAAGATCCTGCACACCTCCGACTGGCATGTGGGCAAGGTGCTCAAGGGGCAGTCCCGGGCCGACGAGCACAAGGCGGTGCTGGCCGGGGTGATCGAGATCGCCAATGCCGAGCGGCCGGATCTGGTGATCGTCGCCGGTGACCTCTACGACACCGCCGCGCCCAGTTCGGAGGCGACCCGCCTGGTCACCCGGGCGTTGACGGCGCTGCGGCGGACCGGCGCGGACGTGGTGGCGATCGGCGGTAACCACGACAACGGCCCCGCGCTGGACGCGCTGCGTCCGTGGGCCGACGCCGCCGGCATCACCCTGCGCGGCGGGGTACGCGAAAATCCGGACGAGCACATCATCGACGGCACCACCGCCGGTGGCGAGCGGTGGCGGCTGGCCGCGTTGCCGTTCCTGTCCCAGCGGTACGCGGTGCGCGCGTTGGAGATGTACGAGCTGACCGCCGCGGAGACCAACCAGACGTACGCCGACCACCTGGGCCGGGTGCTGGGGCGACTGACCGAGGGGTTCACCGAGCCGGACCGGGTGCACCTGGTCACCGCGCACCTGACGGTGACCGGCGCGGCCACCGGTGGCGGCGAGCGCGACGCGCACACGGTGTTGGGTTACGCGGTGCCGGCCACCGTCTTCCCGGCCACCGCGCACTACGTGGCGCTGGGTCACCTGCACCGGGCGCAGCGGGTCGCCGGCCCCTGCCCGGTGCGGTACAGCGGCAGCCCGCTCGCTGTCGACTTCGGGGAGCAGGAGAACGTCCCCTCGGTGACGATGGTCGAGGTGACGGCCAGCACCGCCGCCCGGGTGCGGGAGGTGCCGGTGACGGCGGCGAGCGCGCTGCGGACGGTGCGCGGCACCCTGGCCCAGCTCGCCGAGATCGAGGCGCCGGACGCGTGGCTGCGGGTGTACGTGCGGGAGCAACCGCGTGCCGGCCTCCGTGAGGAGGTCCAGGAGCTGCTCCCCCGGGCCCTGGAGATCCGGATCGACCCGGAGCTGGTGGCCGCGCCGGGCAGTGGCACGCGCATCGCCCAGCGCTCGGGGCGTTCGCCGCGGGAGTTGTTCGCCGACTACCTGGACAGCCGGGGCCACGCCGACGAGGGTGTCCGGGAGCTCTTCGACGAGCTTTTCGAGGAGGTCGAGCACTGATGCGTCCGATGCGCTTGGACATGGCCGGGTTCACGGTCTTCCGGGACGAGACCACAGTCGACTTCACCGACGCCGACTTCTTCGCGCTGATCGGCCCGACCGGTTCCGGTAAGTCCACTGTGTTGGATGCGATCTGCTTCGCCCTGTACGGCATGGTGCCCCGCTGGGGCGGCGCCCGGGGGTTGGCCAACGCGCTCGCCCCGTCGGCGACCGAGGCGCGGGTGCGGTTGGTCTTCGAGTCCGGCGGTGCCCGGTACGTGGCGACCCGGGTGGTCCGCCGGGACGGCCGGGGCAACGTGAAGACCGCGAACGCCGGGTTGCAGCTGATGCCGGCCGGCTTTGACGTGACCAAACTGGACACCGGTCTGAGCCCGGACGACCTCGGCGAGGTGGTGGCCGGCACCCCCGCCGAGATGGAGCAGGCGGTGCTGGAGGCGGTCGGGCTGCCGTACGAGCAGTTCACCAGCTGTGTGGTGCTGCCACAGGGGCAGTTCGCCGATTTCCTGCACGCCAAGCCGGCGACGCGGCAGCAGATCCTGGTCAACCTGTTGGGCCTCGGGGTCTACGAGGACGTGCAGAAGAAGGCGACGGCGCGCGCCGCGCAGGCGGAGGCCCGGTTGGAGGCGGTCGACCAGGTGCTCGCCGGGTTGACCGGCGTGGACGACGAGGCGTTGGCCGAGGCCGACGCCCGGGTCGATCGGATGACCGAGCTGGCGGCCGCGGTGGCCGAGGCGGTGCCGGAGTTGGCGGCGGCGCGGGTCACCGCACGGGAGGCCGCGGCGGCGCTGACGGCCCTGGACGACGAGCTGACCGTGCTGACGGGGGTGCGGGCGCCGGCCGGGGTGGGCGCTGTCGCTCGCGCTGTCACCGCGGCGCGGGCCGAGGCGGAGACGGCGGCGACCGGGGTGTCGCTGGCCGAGGAGCGGGAGGAGAAGCTGCGCGGCGAGCTGGCCGCCGCCGGTGACGAGAGCGCGCTGCGACTGCTGCTGCGGGCGTACGACGATCGGGACCGGCTGGCCGGCGAGGCCGACACGGTCCGCGAGACGGTGCGCACGGCGCACGGCGAGCACACCACGGCGGTGGCGGCGCTGGCCGACGCCCGCGCGGTCGCCGAGCGGGCCGACGCGGACCTGGAGGCGGCCTTCCGGGCGCACGAGGAGGCGAAGGCCACCGACCTGGCGGTCAGCCTGCGGGTGCACCTGCACGCGGGCGTGGCGTGCCCGGTGTGCGAGCAGCCGGTGACCGAGGTGCCGGCGGTGCCGGCCGATTCGGCGGTGGCCGCCGCGACGGCGGCCGGCAAGGCCGCGCGGGCCGCGACCAAGGCCGCGCAGGAGACGGTGCGGCAGCGGGACGCGGCGGCGCGTGAGCTGGAGCGGCTGCTGGTGCAGGCGCGGGCCCGGCAGGAGCAGTTGGAGGCCCGGCTGGCCGAGCTGGACGGGCAGCTTTCCGGGGCTGCCGAGCCGGCCGTGCTGCACCGGGAGTTGGCCGAGCACGCCCGGTTGCGGCGCGCGCTGGACGAGGCGGCGACGGCGGTCCGGGCCGGTCGCGAGACCGCTCGCCAGGCCCGGGCCGCTGTTGATGCCGCCGAGGAGCGGCTGCGGGCGGCGTGGCGGGCCTTCGACACCGCCCGGGACGGGTTGGCCCGGTTCGGTCCCCCGGCGACCGACCGGGACGATGTGGCCGCCGCCTGGTCGACGCTGACCGGCTGGGCGACCAGCGAGGCGGACCGCCGCCGCGCCGACCGGGACGGTCGGGCCGCTGCCGTGGCGGCGGCCGAGTCGGTGGCCGACGGGGTGCAGCGGGCCATCGCGGCCATCTTCGCCGACGCCGACGTGCCGGTGGGGGACGATCCGGTGCACGCGGCGACGGTGGCGGTGGAGCGGGCCGACGCCGAGCGGCGGCGGCTGCACGAGCGTCGCGAGCAGGCCGGCGCGTTGCGCGAGCAGCGGGCGGGGCACGAGCGGGAGGCGCAGGTGGCGCGCGCGCTCGCCGGGCACCTGCGGGCCAACAACTTCGAGCGGTGGTTGCTGGCCGAGGCGTTGGACCTGCTGGTCGACGGTGCGTCGGGGATTCTGCGGGAGTTGTCCAACGGGCAGTACGAGCTGGTGCACGACAAGGGCGAGTTCGTCGTCGTCGACCACCACGACGCCGGGCTGCGCCGGGGGGTGCGCACCCTCTCCGGTGGTGAGACGTTCCAGGCGTCGCTGGCGCTGGCGTTGGCGCTCTCCGAACAGTTGGCCGGCATGTCCACCACGGCGGCGAGCCTGGAGTCGATCGTCCTGGACGAGGGTTTCGGCACCCTCGACGCCGCCACGCTGGACACGGTGGCGGCGACCCTGGAGAACCTGGCGGCCCGGGGCGATCGGATGGTCGGCGTGGTCACCCACGTGCCGGCGTTGGCCGAGCGGATCCCGGTCCGCTTCGAGGTGCGCAAGGACGCCCGGTCCGCGCGCGTAGAGCGGACCGGCCGGTGAGCGCGAGGAGTGCAGCGCAGCGGAGCCCCGCAGTCGCGAACGAAAGGCTGGCCCGGTGAGCGCGAGGAGTGCAGCGCAGCGGAGCCCCGCAGTCGCGAACGAAAGGCTGGCCCGGTGAGCGACGCCGCGTTCTTCGTCGACTCGTGGGATCCGGCGTACGGGGCGTCGTTCGAGGCGTCGGCGGCCGGGCCGGCCGCGCCGAGCAGCGCTCAGGTCGACGCGGACGTGGAGCTGCCCGCCGTGGACTGGCGGGCGATCGGGGTACGCCCGGGGGTGCGCGCACCCGACGTGGTGTTGCTGGTCGACGGGGTGCGTCGGATCGATGCGAGCATCTGGACGGCCGAGACCGACGGCGGGTCGTTTCCCGGGTTGGCCGCCTCGTACGCGGCCGGGGTGGTCCGCTGTGACCTGGGCCGGGGTGCGGCGCAGTTGGCGGGCACCCAGGTTGGCAGGGGGCTGTTCACCGCGAGCCCGTCGGCGCAGGATGTGGTGGCGGGCGCGATCCGTTACCCGGTGCACCGGGTGGGTGGCACCGGTGAGTTGGCGAAGCTTCCGGCCGCCGTGCAGGGTCCGCTGACCGCGTTGGAGGTGGCGGTGTCGGACGCGGCCCGGGTCGACGGTGACCTGTTGGTGGTGGACGGCCCGTTGCGCAGTCGTCGGCAGTTGCCGCGCACTCTGGGCTACATCAAGACGCAGCACAGTCAGTATCTGGATGCCCGGCTGACCGCCGTGGTGACCGGGATGGCGTCGGGTGAGCGGTCCCCGGTGTTCCGGCTCGGCACCGCCTGGGGTGGTTGGTCGTGGTATCTGCGGCTGCCGGTGGCGATCGGCGCGCCGTGGGCGGGCATCGTCCGGGTGGAGTGCTCCGCCGACCTGCCGGTCGAGGCGGCGATCGAGCTGGCTGATCTGTCGTTGGTGACCCTGCCGCGCTTCGCGTCCACCCCGTACAAGGACCCGCGGGCCCCGCAGAACCTGATCCCGATCGCCGGTCTGGAGCGCCGACTGCGGGCCCTGCTGGGTGATTCCCGGCTGCTGCACCGCGCGTTGACCGCAGCGGCCCGCGCCGCCCGTTGAACGCGGATACTGGTTCCGATGGGGCGTAAACGGGCGGCTGAGCGGGTGGTCGAGCAGGTGGACACCGGGCTGGCGGAGCTGGTGCCGGATCCGGACCGGGCCGGCTCGTGGACGTTGCTGCTGGATGGGGCGCCGCAGTCGCACGTCGACCTGGCCGACCCCACTCACCTGGAGTTCGAGTACGTGCGTCGGCTGGCTGCCGCCGTGGATCTGATCGCGCCGGCCGGCGCGCCGCTGCGGGTGCTGCATCTGGGTGGCGGCGCCCTGACCCTGCCCCGGTACGTCTCCGCCACCCGAGCGGGGTCGACCCAGCGGGTGTCCGAGGTGGATGGCGCGCTGGTGGAGTTGGTCCGTCGGGCGTTGCCGTGGCCGTCGGACCCCCGGCTGAAGGTTCGGGTGCAGGACGCCCGGGCGGTGCTGGCGTCGACCCGGGAGGCCAGCTACGACGTGGTGGTCGCCGACGTGTTCGCCGGTGCGCGTACCCCGGCTCACCTGACGTCGCTGGAGTACGCGGCCGAGGTGGCCCGGGTGCTCCGCCCCGACGGTTGGTACCTGGCGAACCTGGCCGACGGCCCGCCGTTGCGGCACGCCCGGGGGCAGGTCGCCACGGTCCGGTCGGTGCTGCCGCGGGCGTGTCTGGTCGGCGACGCGGCGGTGCTGCGCGGGCGCCGGTACGGCAATCTGGTGCTGGTCGCCGGGCGCTCCCAGCCGCCGGTGCCGGAGTTGACCAGACGGGCCGCCGGTGACTGGTTTCCGGGCCGGGTGGTGTCCGGCGACGAGCTGGACCGTTTCGCCGGTGGCGCGCAGGTCGTGCGGGACGCCGACGCGACGGGTTCGGATCCGCCACCGCCGGGGCTGTTCTCGGTGCGCCGCTGATCGTCCCCTCACCGGCGGGCGCGGAAGTTTTTTCTCCGTTTGTTGATCCGTTGGGACCGGTGCTGCGTACCACCGGGCGGCCCGCCTCGTGGGCCGGCGTTGGTCACGGAGATCCCGGAGGTCTGCATGCACGCGGTGGCGGCCGGTTGGCATGGCGACGCGGTACGCGCTGACTGGTTGTCGGCGCGACCCTCGTCACGGTCGACCTCGTCTGCCCGGGGGGTCGACGCGAGAGCGACGTCTCGCCAGAATGGTCCGGTGACGCCGCGACCGGCGCCCGGGCGCCATCAGGCGACGTCAACCGAGGCCAGCCACTCCGACCAGTTGATCCGTCAGCTCTACGCCGAGCACGCCGGCCCGTTGCTGATGTTCGTCATGCGCCTCACCGGGGGGGACCGGCAGCGCGCGGAGGACATCGTCCAGGAGACGCTGCTGCGGGCCTGGCGCAACGCGCACCGGCTGGGCGCCCAGGGGCAGGGTTCGTTGCGGCCGTGGTTGGTCACTGTGGCCCGCCGCATCGCCATCGACGAGCACCGCAGCCAGGAGGCCCGGCCGCCGGAGACGTACGACCGGGACCTCACCGCGTTCGCCGAGGCGGACAGCACGGACCGGGTGCTACGCACCATGACGGTGGCGGACGCGCTGCGTACGCTCAGTCAGTCGCACCGGGAAATTCTGATCTCGACGTACTTCCGGGGGCGGACGGTGCCGGAGGCGGCCGAGGAGTTGGGCCTGCCGCTGGGCACCGCCAAGTCGAGGGTCTACTACGCGCTGCGCGCGCTGCGCACGGCTCTGCAGGAGCGGGGGGTGACAGAATGAGCCGGCCGGACCACATGGACGTCGCGGCGTACGCGCTCGGTGTGCTCGACGAGCAGGACACTGAGCGGTTCGAGGAGCATCTCGCCACCTGCTGGGCGTGCGCGGCCGAGTTGGAGACGATGGTGCCGGTGGTCGGGCTGCTCTCCGACATCGACGGCGAGACGATGATGGCGCTGGAGCAGACGGCGACGGATCCGGCCCTGCTGGACCGGACGCTCGGCGCGGTCCGGGCGGATCGGCGGCGTACCCGGTTTCGTCAGATGCTCGCGACGGCCGCCGCGGTGGTGGTCTTCGGCGGTCTGACCGGGTACGGCTTCGTCAGTGTGACGGGCAACGAGCAGCCGCCGGGGGTGCTCGCCGAGTCGACGCCGAGCGCGCCGAACGATCCGCCGACGAGCGCGCCGACGGCCGCGCCGAGCGGCCCGGGTGTGGGTGGCACCGAGGTGGAGGGTGACCAGGTCGAGGCGACCGACCCGACGACCGGTGTGCAGACCACCATGTTCCTGGTGACCAAGGATTACGGCACCCGGATCAATTTCAGTTTGCGGAAGCTGCCCGGCCCGCGCGTCTGTCGTCTGGTGGTGGTGCGCAAGAACGCCAGCACGGAGGTCATCTCGACCTGGTCGGTGCCGGACGGTGGCTACGGCACCAACACCCGGCCGCAGGGTCTTGAGCTGAGTGCGTCGACGTCGGCTCTGCCGGTTGACATCAAGCAGTTGCAGGTGCAGTCGGTGGACGCCAACGGTGTGGCGAGTCCGCTGGTCACCGTGCCTCTGTAGGCGCGCCCACCGCATCGGCGCCGGTCATTTCCACAATGGCCGGCGCCGATCTGTCGTTGCGGGAGGCATCCCCTGCGGGGGCGTACGCAGCGCAGCCGGAAACGGTTCAATCGGTTTACGTGAAATTGACCACTGTTACTGCTTCAACCTTGACAGCCCGCTCCCCGTACCTATGGGTGAACTGTCAAGAATGAGGAGGGCACGTGGCACAGATGAAGCGGACCGTCATCGTCGCGAGCGCGATGGTCGCACTAACGGCCTGCGCTCCCGCGGGTTACGACCCCGCGAACTCGAGCGCGGCGGAGCCGGTCGCCGTCGCCGCGGCCGAGCCCACCGCGACGGTTGAACCTGAGGTTTCGGCGTCCGCGGAGGCGCCGGCCGCCGACGCCCCGCCCGCGGACGTCGACCTGACCGAGAAGTTGGTCGGCAAGAGCGTCGCCCGGATGGGCAAGGTGGTCACCGACCAGGACGGCTGGATCCTGTACCGCTTCGACAAGGACACCGCCGACCCGCCGTCGTCGAACTGTGTCGACAAGTGCGCCGAGGTCTGGCCCCCGGCGCTGACCGACGGCAACCCGGAGCTCACCGGCGTCTCCGACGACAAGGTCAGCAGCGTGACCCGGCAGGACGGCACCCGTCAGCTCACCGTCGGCGGCTGGCCGGTCTACCGCTACATCGGTGACAAGAAGCCCGGCCAGTGGAAGGGCCAGGCTGTCGGTGGCACCTGGTTCGTGGTCCAGCCGGACGGCAAGAAGAACCTGAGCTGCCTGCCCAAGGGCACCCCGAAGGCGGTCGCGCCGCCGTCGGACAGCGGCTCCAACGACGCCGGCGGTTCGGGCTACTCGTACTGAGCCTGACCGCCCGCGAGGGCACGGTGGTCGGTCGTCGCCGGGGAGGGCGCGACCGGCCACCGTCGTGTCCGGGGTGGGTCAGGCCCGTTCCCACGGGCTCGGCACCGGGAAGTACGTCTCCAGGAACGGGATGAGCAGCGCCATCTGCGCGTCGAGGTCCTCCTCGACGGAGAACGCGTCGTTGAGGCAGAACACCTGCCGGTCCCGGCGGGCGAGCAGGTGCGCCAACCGGGCCGGGGTGTCCGGGTGGGACAGCTCGGCGATGGTGTACCGCAGGTCCCCCGGTGCCGCGCGTCCGGTGTGGAAGGCGTAGTAGTGGTGCAGCGACGAGGCGATGGACAGGTCGTCCATGCTGCGGAACTGACTCGCCGCGGTCCGCCGGTACTGCTGCGGGAACGTCTGCTCGATCTCCTGGAGCACGCTGCGCCGCAGTGCGTGCGGCATGTGCTTCATCTTCTGGGTCAGCACGGTGCCGAACCGCTCCGCGATCAACGCGCGGTTGTTCTTCCCGGCCGCCGACGACGGGATGTCCCCGGCGGTGGGCGGCCCCGGCGGCACCAGCGCCGGCGAGGGGAAGAACCGCGAGATGCCGTTGGCCAGGAAGAAGTCCTGGGGCAGCACCTCGGTGCCGAGGAAGACGTCGTCGTTGAAGTACAGGAAGTGCTCGGAGAGCCCGTCGATGTGGTGCAGTTGACTCTCGATGGCGTGCGAGTTGTACGTCGGCAGCACCGTCGGGTCGGTGAAGATCTCCCGGTGGCTGACCACCCGCAGCCCGCTGGCGGACGGGTCCAGCCAGGCCGGCACCTGGTCGTCGGTCACCACGTAGACGTGGCGTACCCAGGGCGCGAAGAGATGCAGCGACCGCAGCGAGTAGCGCAGCTCGTCGCGGCTGAGGAAGCGGGCCGCGCTCGCCGCCTCCGCGTGGTACGGCACCCCGGCCACCTCGGCCCGTCGCCGTAGCCAGGCGGGGTCGGTGCCATCGACCCAGGTGTAGACCACGTCGACCGGGAACGGCACGTCGTCGGGGCGCGGTGCGGCGAACTCCGGACGGGTCCAGGCGGTGGCGGGCGCGGAGGGGGGTGCCAACCCGGTGAACCGCGACTCCGGTACGAGGACCAGCGGCGCCACCACCGTCACCTGTTCGGCCACGGCGTTGGACCGCGGCGCGACAAGCGTGTCACCCTCCCGGGTCCAGAACTCGACGTCGCACCCGTACGCCTGCCCCAGCACCAGCCGACGCTGGGGGTCCGTCCAGTACCAGGTCAGCCGTACCACCGGGGCGTCCGCCAGCCGCTCCCAGGTCTTCGTCTCGAACCCCGCGGCCGGTTGCCCGGTGCCCTCCGGCACCGAGACGTATCCGGGGACCCGGCCGCAGGCGGCGGCGAGCGCGGCACACGCCTGCGCGCGGTGGGTGGCGTCCACAGCCACCACCGACGAGCGGTGAAACTTCCCCCGCACCCGGAAATGGGGTACGCCGGCCTCGTCGAGCGCCGTCGTCACCGCGGTGAGATTGTCCAGCCGTGCCATCAGAGGGGTGACCGACGCCCCGATCCGGGCCACCCTCGGCCCCCGGTCGGCGGTGACGACCACCCGGTCCGCGCCGGCCAGCAACTCCGGCTGGCGGCGGGCCAGCCGCTCGCCCCGGCGCTCGGAGAGGTGACCGTCGCGGGCGGCCCGGGCGACCCACTGCTTCAGCTGGTGCCGGGCCCGGGGGCTCACCTTCGTCGCGATGGCACGCCGGGTCTGCGGGCTGAGCACCCGCCGGTACACCTCGACGAACCCGGTGGGTTCGGCCAGTGCCCGGGGTGGCTCGCCCGGGGTGGGCGTCGGGCCGGTCACTGCTGCGGGCCCGGCAGCGCCGCGATGGCGGCGGCCACCCGTTGGGAGTTGTTGCGGTCCTGGACGGCGAAGAAGTCGGCCGCCCGGCGGGAGTACTCCTCCTCGCGGACACACCCGTTCTCCAGGTAGCGGACGATCGCGGTCACCGTCTCCTGCGCGGTCGCACAGACCGGGCCGAACCCGTGCTCACCGTGTTCGAAGTAGCCCTTGCGGTAGCCCCCGATGGAGAAGTACTCCTCCTTGTCGAAGTGGGCGTAGATCAACGGAGTGCCCAGGTAGGCGACGTCGAAGGCAGTGGACGAATAGTCGGTGATGAAGAGGTCGCACTGCCGCAGGGCGTCCTGCACGCTGCGCTGCGTCTGATCCACCACGGAGAACGCGGGGTCCGCCGGCACCATCGCCGTCGACACGTTCCGCATCTCGTAGTGCGGAAGGAACTCCAGGGTGTACCCGTGCCGCCGCAGGCTGAGTCGCAACTCCTCACTGCCGAACAGCTCGCTCAGGAACCGGGCGTACCCGGACGTGTCGAACGGGAACCTGGGGCGCAGCGCGGGGTTGTACGACGGGCTGACCAGGTAGCTGCGCCAGGTGGGCATCAGCAGGATCCGCCGGCCGCCCCGGTCCGGGACCAGTGCGTCAAAACGCGGGAAACCCAACCGCTGGGCCGCGTCGCCGTAGTCGAACTGCTTCGCCACGTACTCGGCCTCCTGGCCGGCCGCGGCGACGAACAGGTCGACGCCGGTCTTGGCCCGGTGCAACCCGCCGCTGACGTCCTTGTCCGTGACGCCGTGCTGCAGGAAGACCCGGGCCGGCGCGACCCGCCAGTTGAGGTGCTTGAGGTACGCCCCCCGCTCCCAGCTGGACGGAAGCATGTAGGAGTCGATGTCGTAGGAATTGATCAGCTTGCTGGCGTGCAGCATGAGGAACTTGTGCCGGAACGAGTCGTACGTGACGACGTTGCCGAGCCCACGCAACCGCTCCCGGTCCGGGCTGTCGCTGGCGATCACGTAGTAGGCGTTCCGCCTGCGCTCGACCTTGCGCAGGTGTCGGAACAGGTGCCAGGAGTTGTCCTGGGCGGTGTCCTTGCGCTCCCCGACGAGCCAGATGTCGCGCCCGCGCATCAGCGGCTCGGTGATCAGACGCAGCAGGCGCTGCTTCCAGAAGGGCCGGCGGGACACCACGTGTCGAAGGTCCTTGCGCACCAGCATCCGCCGCCACCGCCGCCGGCCGGCGGCGCCACCGCCCCGCTGTACCAGCAGAGTGGCGTTCTCCCGCCCGGCGAAGCCCGGCAGGATCCGGGTGTCCCCGGCGAGCTTCATCCCCGAGTCCCGCAGGAAGGCGGCGGAGATCAGACACTGCCGCGACGCCTGGCCCGTCTCGGTCAGGAAGACGAGCCGCAGGAGGTGGCTGCCGGTGCGCATCTGCGCGACGGGCACCTCGGCCACGAACCCGGACCATTCCCGGCTGTCGTCGGCGGACTTCAGGTCGCTGCGCCGCTCGATCGTGGCGGGCACCGTCAGCTTGCTGCCCCGCAACCGCAGCCCGAGGGGGGTACGGATCGGTCGGTGCATGGGCAGGCCATTGATCTGCACGTGCCCGGACAGCTTGAGGGCGTCACCGGATTCGGTCAGCCGCGTCTGCTCCAACCGCACCGACACCGCGCTCACCTTGGTCAAGGGAAGCAGAGCCGGGGTGACCGGGTAGTCGAGGTGCAGCTCGCCGCCGCAGGCGACGACACCCTGCACCCGCTCCCACGGGCGCGCGAACAGCTCGAAGTCGTACGTCTTGAAGGCGAGGTAGGCCACCCGGTGCCGGGTGTCAGCGCTCCAGCGGGCGATGAAGGCCGGGTCGACGTCCTGGTAGATCTGCGTGCACTTCTCGAATATCCGCCACAACGCGGCATCGTCGAACAGGGTGTGCGCCCGCATCGCGAACCCCTGGTAGCTGCGCACCAGGAAGCGTTCCAGCACCTCGCGGCGGAAGACGTCCAGCTCGGGCCGGAGACCGGCGAGGGTTTCGCAGAGTTCCAGGTGGTCCCAGTAGTTCTGCTCCCGCAGGAACAGGTTGTCCATGATGGAGTTGCCGGTGTCCCGACGGCGGTACTGGTAGACCACGGTGTCGACCAGCGCGATGCCCTCGGCCTTGAGCAGCATCGGGATGGCCAGGAAGGCGTCCTCGAAGTGGACCCCCTCGCGGAACCGCAGGCCGTGCTGACGCAGTTGGGCGAGGTCGTACAGCTTGTGGCACGGGCCGGCGTCGAAGATCAGATCCGGTGCGTCGACGACGGTTTCCAGCAGCCGATCGCCCTTGCCGAACGGCTTCTTCCAAAGGAATGCGGTCGGCTTCGGAAAGGTGTCCATGTCGCCGATGGCGATGCTCGCCTTGTGGGTCACGATCGCCTTGAGCAGCACCTCGATGGCTCGCGGCGGCAACAGGTCGTCGGAGTCGACGAACGCCACGTACGGGGTGTCGGCGATGTCGAGCGCCAGGTTGCGGGCCGCCCCCGGCCCGCTGTTGGGCTGTTGCAGGGCGGTCACGTTCGGGTGTTCCGCCGCGAACTGCTTGACCAAATGGTCGGAGCCGTCCGTGCTGCCGTCGTCGACCAGGACGACGTGGCACTGACGGAAGACGGTCTGCGCGGCGATCGACCCCAGTGTCTCGGGCAGGTAGTCGACGACGTTGTAGACCGGAACGATGATCGTGACCTGCGGGGCGGGGTCTACCACTCTGGACTCCACGGGAAAGGGTGCGGGAAACGCGGGGGGAACATCGGCTGGCACGGGCTCACTCGTCGCGCCGGAGCAGGACGGACTTGAAGTCGGTGACCGTGTTGAGCATGTTGTTGGGCATGGTGGGAGCGTCGATCGGGGCGCCCCGACGGGCGTCCTGCACCGAGCGGTACGAGCGCCGATACAGCTCCCCGGCGCCCACGTTCCGCCGCTCCGCCACCACGTCGTCCGGCAGCTCGAACGGGGCGGGGAAGGGCAGGTAGCGCGGCAGGAAGTCGGCCAGCATCCGCTCCTGCTCGGCGAACGTCCGAGGGTCGGAGTCGGTGTCGTTGAGGCAGAACACGTCGCGGTTGCGGCGGGCCAGCAGCTCGGCCAGTCGGGCGGGGGTCGAGGGGTGGCCCAGGTCGGCGTACTCGTACTCGATGTCGCCGGGGACGGCCTGCGCGGTCAGGAACGCCCAGTACTGGTGCAGCGACGACGGGATGGACAGGTCGCCGTGGTGCCGGAACCGGTGCCGCGCGGTGGCCATGACCTCGTCCGGCAGCGTGCCCTCGATCTGCTGCATGATGCTGCGCCGCAGCGCGAACGGGGTGTGCTTCATCTTCTGCGTGATGGTCACGCCGAACTGCCGCTGGATGTGCCGGCGGTTGTTCTTCCCGGCGGCCTTCACCGGCGGGTCCTCCGGCTTCGCCTCGCCCAGGCCGAACTGGGCCGGCGAGGGAAAGAACTTCGCGATCCCGTTGGCGTGGAAGAAGTGGTTGGGCAGCAGTGGGCGACCGAGGAACACGTCGTCGTTGAGGTAGAGGAAGTGTTCGGACAGGCCGTCGATGCGGTGCAGCCGGGACTCGATGGCGTGCGAGTTGTACGACGACCGGCCGCCGAGGTCGGCGAAGAGTTCGGCGTGCGAGATGACCGTGATCATCGGGTGGCTCGGGTCGAGCCAGCTCGGCAGTTGGCTGTCGGTGATCAGGAAGATCCGCCGCAGCCAGGGCGCGAAGCTGTGCAGTGACCGCAGCGAATACCGCAGCTCGTCGCGGTTGTGGTAGCGCGAGGAGTTCGCGGCGACCGCGTGCAGCGGGCCTTCGGGGGCGCCGAGCGCCAGCGACTTCCGCTTCAGCCACTGCGGGTCGGAGCCGTCCACCCAGGTGTAGACGGCGTCGATCGGGAAGCCGATCCGGTCCGGCGCTCGGACGGCCAGGTCCCGGCGGGTGCCGTAGGTGTGGTCGTCGGCCTCGGGCACGAAGTGGCTCATCAGCGCCGCCGCCACCCGGACCGGCTGCGCCCGGGCGGGTGCCTCGTCGACGACCCCGTTGCGCCGCGGCGCGCGGACCATGTCTCCGTGCCGGCTCCAGAACTCGATCTCGCAGGCGAACTGTGCGCCGAGGACCACACCGGCGCGGGCGTCGGTCACCGGGAAGCAGACCTGGATCACCTCGGTCGGGGTGGCGTCCGGTTGGTCCCGACGGGGCTGGACCTGCACCACCCGGACGTCCGCGCCGGCCAGTGCCGGCGCGGAGCGGATCAGGCGTTGTACCGCCGGCCGGTGGTCGTCCAGGACCGCGACGGTGCTGCGCAGGTGGTCGTCGTTACGGATGCAGTGGTATTCGATGCCGGCCGCGTGCAGCGCGGTGGTGACGGCCGTGAGGTTGCGGTGCCATTGCTGCAACGGGGTCGCCGCGGCGACGACCTCGGCCCGGGTGCGAACGCCACCGTCGGTCACTGCCACCCGGGCGCCGAGGGGATGCACCGTGTCCCCGCCGCGCGGGCGGGAGAGCGTCTGCACCAGGCCCATCCGCCGGTGCGCGGGCAGCAGGCCCAGCAGCCGCCGCCGGGCCGGTGACGGCAGGAGTCGGTAGATCTTCAGGGCGATCATGAGCTGGACCGTCCGTTCGCTACGGCCGCCTCGTCAGCGGGCACCGATCAGCCCTGCGTACGGTTGGCGGGGCGACGTCCCACTCGCGACGATTCGACACTCACCCGTGCGGCCATCACTGCATGCCTTTCCACAGATCCCCCGTTGGCACCGCGCGGCGATCCGGCGTCGACCGCGTCGCCTGGCGGCGGCTGTCGGCGACACCGATCTCCGGGCCGGACCGCGTTCTCCCGTGAGGGACGACACTGGCCGCCGCAGGTGGCCCGGGGCAGTGCATTTTACCTGCAGGCCATCAAACAACCACATGATCGATACCTGGCCTACAGGCAAAAATGGCATAAGGACGGTATGGAGGTATTCGAGAAGATAATCCTGGCCATTCGGGTGGTTCAATGACACCGGGTCGGTCGACTGACCGTGCCCTCGCGAAGCTGCTCAACTCCGCCCGCGACCGGTACGGCCGGTCGCCGGCCACTGCCGTGACCTGGCAGAGTAGCGGGGTGACCGAGACCGGACCCGCCGCGACGAGGGTGCTGCACCCACCGGTCGGCTACCGGCTGGCCGCCTCGGTCCGCGCCCTCACCTTCAGCCCGTACGACCCGTGCGCCCGGGTGGCTGCCGGCACCTTCTGGTGGGCGACCCGCACCCCGGACGGTCCAGCCACGCTCGCGCTGCGACCAGCCGGCGGGGAACTGCTCGCCGAGGGCTACGGGCCGGGGGCCGAGCACGTCCTCACCCGCGCCGACGCGATCGCGGGGCTGCGCGACGACCTGACCGGCTTCACCGAGTTGGCCTCGGCGCACCCGCTGGTCGCCCGGCTGGCCCGGGAGCACCGAGGGCTCCGGATGCCCGCCACCGGGCAGGTCTTCCCCCGTCTGCTGCGCGCGGTCTTCGAACAGAAGGTCACCGGCAAGGAGGCCTACCGGGCGTACGCGGCGATGGTGCGGCACTTCCGGGAACCGGCTCCCGGGCCGCTGCAGCCGCTGCTCCTACCGCCCGAGGCCGCCGCGGTGGCCGCCACCCCGTACTGGGTGTTCCACCCGTTCGGGGTGGAACAGCGTCGGGCCGACACGCTTCGTCGCGCCGCGGCGCTCGCCGACCGCCTGGAGCGCAGCACCGACGCCACCGACGCCACCCGCCGGCTCACCGCGATCCCCGGCATCGGGCCGTGGACGGCCGCCGAGGTGGTCCGGATCGCCTACGGGGACCCGGACGCGGTCAGCGTCGGCGACTACCACATCCCGAACACGGTGGCCTGGGCGCTGGCCGGCGAACCGCGGGGCGACGACGCCCGGATGTTGGCCCTGCTGGAGCCGTTCCGAGGTCACCGGGGCCGGGTGTGTCTGCTGCTGGAGGCCGCCGGCATCCGGGCACCGAAGTACGGCCCGCGGGCCCCGATCCGCTCGTTCGCCGGCTACTGATCCGCTGGGGCGGACGCGCTCACCGGCCGACGCAGAGCCGACGCAGGGTACGGCTCAGTCTGCACCCGCCGATGCGACGGCGGCGAGGCCGACTGTCAGCCCCGCTCGCAGCGACGCCGGAGCCCGTCGGCCTCCATCCGCAGGTAACGGCGGAGCAGCCCGCCGTACAGCCGGCCGATCAGGCCGGCCAGCGGACCGGACTGGTCGATGGCCAGCTCGACGCGGGTACGCCCGTCGGGCAGCGACAGCAGCCGGTGCTCCCCCGTGGTCCGCACACCCGGCGCGGCGGAGACCCACACGAACTCCCGCCGCTCGGTCAACTCGGTGACCCGCCAGAGGGCCGGCCGCAGCTTCGGCTGGGTCAGTCGGGCGGTCGCGCCGACGGCGAGCGGCCCCGCTTCCCCCCGCTCGGCCTGCGTCACCGAGCCGGTCCACTCGGGCCAGCGCCCCACGTCGACGAGCACCGCCCAGACCTGCTCGGCGTCCGCGGCGATCTCGGTATCGGCCTCGAACCGCATCACGTTTCCTCCCCGGCGGCGCCGCTCGGCACCGCCCCGGGTACGGACGAGGCCGCCGCGAGCATTGTGACAGCCCGATCCTCCTCAGTGGAGGCCGCCGGTCGACGCGCGGTCAGGCGGCCTCGTGCAGGTCGGCCAGGGTGAGTGGGGTACGCCGACGCAGCAGCTCCTCCAGCTCCGGCACCGAACCGACCTCGCCCAGCACGTTGCTGCCACCGCCGAACCGCTCCGGGTAACGGCGGGTCAGCCGGAAGCGGTAGCGGCCCCGGATCAGCTCGACGCTCACCCGCCACCGCCCGCAGCAGTCACAGACCCACTCGGACACCTGGCGAAAGTAGCTCTGACCTGGGGTTATGCGATTCGCCCGGTCGGGACGAGCGACGCGTAGGCGGACACGCCACCCCGGCACCCACGGTGATCTGCCTCACGACTGTCGGCACCGTCTGATTGACTGGTCGGCGTGGACCTGCCGATCAACCCGCCGGTCGAGCCGATGCTGGCCAAGAGCGTTCCCAAGCTGCCCACCACGCCCGGGGTGACCTACGAGCCCAAGTGGGACGGGTTCCGGTGCATCGTGTTCCGCGACGGCGACGAGGTCGAGTTGGCCAGCCGGGGCGGCAAGTCGATGACCCGCTACTTCCCCGAGGTGGTCGAGCAGGCCCGCCGGCAGTTGCCGCAGCGGTGCGCGGTCGACGGTGAGTTGATCGTGATTCGGCGCGACGGGCCGAGCGGCCAGCCCCGGCTGGATTTCGAGCTGCTGGCCCAGCGCGTCCACCCCGCCGCGTCCCGGGTGAAGATGCTGGCCGAGACCACCCCGGCCGACTTCGTCGCCTTCGACCTGCTGGCCATCGGTGACGAGGCGCTGCTCGACCAGCCGTACCCGCGCCGCCGGGAGCGGCTGGTCCAGGCGCTGGCCGGGGTGCGTCCGCCGGTGCACGTCACCCAGGTCACCACCGATCCGGACACCGCCCGGCGGTGGTTCGACGTCTTCGAGGGCGCCGGGCTGGACGGTCTGATCGTCAAGCCGGCCGACCTGCCGTACGAGCCGGGCAAGCGACTGATGTTCAAGGTCAAGCACGCCCGCACCGCTGACGCCGTGGTGGCCGGCTTCCGCTGGCACAAGTCCGGCCCGGTGGTCGGTTCGCTGCTGCTCGGCCTGTACGACGACGCCGGGGTCCTGCACCACGTGGGGGTGAGCGCGTCGTTCAGCATGGCCCGCCGCGCCGAACTGCTCGACGAGCTGGCGCCTTATCGGGACACCGGCGGCGAGCACCCGTGGGTGCACGGTGACCACGAGCGCGGCCAACGCATTCCGGGTGGGGTGAGCCGGTGGACGGGCACGAAGAACCTGGAGTGGGAGCCGGTGCGCCCGGAGCTGGTGGTCGAGGTGGGCTACGACGCGATGGAGGGCGAACGCTTCCGGCACACCGCCCAGTTCGTCCGGTGGCGCCCGGACCGCGACCCCCGGTCCTGCCGCTACGACCAGCTCGACCGGCCGATCCGCTTCGACGTCGACCAGGTGCTGCGCGGCGACCCGACGGCCACCGTGGACAGCGCCGCCACCGGCCCGGCGTAGCCTGGCCGTCGACCCGATCCCGGAGGACCACGTGACCCGCACCGCCGACCAGCCTCGGATGGCGACCAGCCGCCGGGTCCGTCGCACTCTCGCCGCCTTCGGCGTCGCCGCGCTGCTCACCGCCGGTTGCACGCTGCCGGCGTTCGCGCCGCGCACCGAGGTGGAGGGCGCGGCTGCCCCGACCGGCAGCGCACCCACCTGGCGGCCGTGCCCGGAGGTTCCCGACGAGCTGGTCAGGCGGGGCGCGCCGAACATGCGCTACGAGTGCACCCGCATCGCCGTGCCCCGTGACTGGGGCACCGGCGGCGGGGCGAGCACCGGCCCCGGCGCCGGGGAGACCTTCGAGATCGCCCTGCTGCGCGCCCGGTCCACCAAGCAACGCGACCGGGTGGGCTCGCTGGTGGTCAACCCGGGCGGTCCGGGCGGGTCCGGCGTCGACACCGCCGTCTACCTGTCCTTCGGCCCCCAGTTCGGCGGGCTGCCCGCGTCGATCACCGAGCGCTTCGACATCGTCGGCTTCGATCCGCGCGGGGTGTCCCGGTCCAGCCCGGTGAAGTGCATCTCCGACGCCGACCTGGACGCCAGCTTCGGTTACGACCCGGACCCGGCGAGCCAGGCGGCATTCGACGGCTTCGTCGGCCTGAGCCAGCGGATCGGGCGCGGTTGCGGCGACCGGTACGGCGACCAGTTGCCGCTGTACGGCACCGAGCAGGCCGCCCGCGACATGGACGCGGTACGCGCCGCCGTGGGCGACGACAAGCTCACCTACCTGGGCTACTCGTACGGCACCCTGCTCGGCGCCACGTACGCCCAGCTGTACCCGCAGCGGGTGCGGGCGCTGGTGCTCGACGGCGCGGTCGACCCGCAGCAACGGTTGGTCGAGGGCTCGGAGAGCCAGGCCCGTGGCTTCGAACGGGCCTTCACCAACTTCACCACCTGGTGCGCGGCGAACGCCGGCCGCTGCCCGATCGCTCCGGATGCCCGCGCGGCCGTCACCTCGGCCATCGACAAGGCCAAGGTCTCCCCGGTACGCGGTGCGGACGGGCGGGAGGCCACCGCCGGCTGGGTGTTCTACGCCGTCATCTCCTCGCTCTACACCGAGTCGGGTTGGCAGGAGCTGGCACAGGCGATCGACAAGCTGGCCGAGGGTGACCCGAAGGACGTGTTCCGGCTCGCCGACGCGTACGCCGGCCGGGAGGACGACGGGCACTACTCGAACCTGTTCGACGCCAACCTGGCGATCAACTGCGCCGACGAGACGGAGAAGCCGAGCCGGGAGCAGATCCGACAGCTGCAGTCCGAGTGGCGCGGGAAGTACCCGCTGTTCGGGCCGGCGCTCGCGGTCGGCATGTTGAGCTGCGTCGAGTGGCCGGGCGGGCGTGACCCCTACCCGACCGGGAAGGCGAACGGCGCACCGCCGATCGTGGTGGTCGGCACCACCGGAGACCCGGCGACACCGTACGAGCAGACCCCCCGGCTCGCGTCGATGCTGGGCGTCGGCCGGGTGCTCACCTGGGAGGGCGAGGGGCACACCGCATATCCGCAGACGTCCTGCATCACCGACGCGGTCGACGCCTACCTGCTCGACCTCAAGGTTCCTCGGGAGGGCCTGCGCTGCCCGCCCCGCTGAGCGTTGTGACAGGCTCCCGGCATGACCGATCTGATCTACCGGGAGGCGGTCCGGGCTGACCTGCCCGCCGTCATCGCCCTGCTCGCCGACGACGTGCTGGGCAAGGCCCGCGACTTCACCGAGGTCGACGAGGCGTACGAGCGGGCGTTCGCGGCCATCGACGCCGACCCGCGCAACCAGCTGATCGTGGTCGAGCAGGGCGGCGACCTGGTCGGCTGCCTGCAGATCACCTACATCCCGGGTCTGGGTCGGCACGGCAGCGAGCGGTCACTGATCGAGTCGGTCCGGGTCCGCTCCGACCGACGCGGCCAGGGGTTGGGCCGGGACCTGATGACCTGGGCGATCGACCAGGCCCGGCAGCGCGGCTGCGCCCTGGTGCAGCTCACCACCGACAAGACCCGCACCGACGCGCACCGCTTCTACCTGAACCTCGGCTTCGTGGCCAGCCACGAGGGCATGAAGCTCGCCCTCTGACCGCACACGGGCTAGGTTCGCCGCCATGAGCCAGCCGAGGAGCCCTGGCAGCCCGCAGCAGCACCCGCCACGGCGTCGGCGAGGTCTGCTGCTCCTGGTGGTCGGGGTGGTGCTGCTGGTGGCGGCGTTCTGGCTGCCCGGGTGGCGCAGCGTGTACCCCGACCGGACCGAGGTCGTCCCGGGCGCACGGCTGGTCGGTTGGGCGTTGCCCTTCGCGGTGATCGCCGCCGGCTGCGCGGTGCTCTCGCTGACCACCACGGGGGGTCCCGCTCGTCGGGTGTGGCGGCAGGCCAGCCGCGGACTGCTCATCGCCAATGCGCTCGCCTGCGGCAGTCTCACCGGCGTGTACTGGTACTTCGAGGCCGAGGATCCCTTCGTCGGGCACGAGCTGCTCTCGACCGCGCCGGGCCCCGGCATCGTGCTGGCCCTGGTGGGCTGCCTCCTGATCCCGCTCGCCGGCGCGCTTCCCGAGCGCCGCCAACCCAGCAACCAGCCCGGAGGCGACCAGCCCGGAGGCAACCAGCCCGGAGGCAACCAGCCCGGGGGCAACCAGCCCTGACCGGGCGAGGCCGGCGTCGACGCCGGACGGGGCCGGCACCTCTCCCTCGGGCCCTTTGGAGCTGATGTCGTAAACGATTCACCGCCGCGATTCACCGCCGCGATTCACCGCCGCGATTCAGCTACGACATCAGCTCCACAGTGGGCGCGAACACCATGCCCTACCCGTCGCGCCAGCCGCCCGACCAGCCGACAGCAGCCAGCCCCCGACAGCAGCCAGCCCTCGACAGCGGCCAGCGCCCAAGAGCGCCAGCCGGCGACAGCGCTCAGCCGTCGACCAGGCGTCCGTCGCGCAGCACGAGAACCCGGTCGGCGAGGTCGATCAGGGCCGGGTCGTGCGTGGCCACCAGGGCGGTCATGCCGCGGGCGTGCACCACCGCGCGCAGCAGGTCCATGATGGACCGTCCGGTCTCCGAGTCGAGCTGACCGGTGGGCTCGTCGGCGATGAGCAGGTCCGGCTCGTTGGCCAACGCGCGGGCCACCGCGACCCGCTGCTGCTGCCCGCCGGAGAGCTCGTACGGGCGCTGCGCGGCGTGCCCGCCCAGGCCGACCAGTTCCAGCAGCACCGCGACGCGCTCTTCCCGCTCCGCGGCCGGCACCTGCGCCAGCCGCAACGGCACGCCCACGTTCTCGGCGGCGGAGAGGATCGGCACCAGTCCGAAGGTCTGGAACACGAACCCGACGGTGCCCCGGCGCAGCCGCAGCAGCTCCGCCTCCCCGGCGGAGGTCACCTCGTGCCCGGCCACCACCACCTGACCGCTGTCCGGCCGGTCCAGCCCGCCGATGAGGTTCAGCAGCGTGGTCTTACCGGCCCCGGAGCGGCCCCGGATGGCCACCAACTCGCCCCGCCCGGCAGTGAAGGACACGTCCCGCACGGCGTGCACGGCGTGCTCACCCCGGCCGAAGGTGCGGCTGACCCCACTGACCCGGACCACCTCGTCGGGGTTGGCCGTCAGCCCGCCGCCGAAGCCGGTCGCGCCGGTCACCACCATGTTCCGCCGGCTCATGCCCGCGCCCCCCGATCCTCCGAGGCCCGGTCGCCGGGCCGTACCTGCACATGGTCGGGCTCCAGGTCGAGCCGGACCCGCTCCTTCAGCGCGAGCGCGTCGACGAACGCCGCCGGCAGCTGCATCCGACCGTTGCGGTCCAGCACCGCGTACTCCTCGCTGACCAACTCCGTGTTGCCGTCCGCGTCGATCCGGGCGGTCCGGCGTACCTCGGAGGCGGTTCGGCCGTCGCGGATCGCGACGGTCCGACGAACCTGGGTGGCCACGGCGTGGTCGTGGGTGACGACCACGATGGTCACGCCCAGTTCCGCGTTGATGGTGCGCAGCGCCGCGAAGACGTCCGCGCCGGTCGCCTCGTCCAGCTCGCCGGTCGGCTCGTCGGCGAAGAGCACCTCGGGGTCGTTGGCCACCGCCACCGCCACCGCGACCCGCTGCTGCTCGCCGCCGCTGAGCTGCCCGGGCCGCCGGTCGGCGCAGTAGCCCACGCCGACCAGGTCGAGCAGTTCCCGGGCCCGCTCCCGGCGGGCCCTGCTGCTGCGCTTGCCGGCCAACTGCATCGGCAGCTCGACGTTCTCCAGCGCGTTGAGGTACGGCAGCAGGTTGCGGCCGGTCTGCTGCCAGACGAACCCGACCAACTGCCGCCGGTAGCTCAGCCGCCGCTTGGCCGACAGCGAGAGCAGGTCGTAGTCGGCCACCCGGGCGATACCGGCGGTCGGCGTGTCCAGGCCGGAGAGGATGTTGAGCAGGGTCGACTTGCCCGAACCGGAGGCACCGACGATCGCCACCAGCTCACCCCGGTCGATGACCAGGTCGAGCCCCTGCAGGGCGACCACCTCCACCCCCTCGGTCTTGAAGATGCGCACCAGGCCGTCGCAGACGATGTGCCCGCGTAGACGGTCCTGCCCGCCGGCCCGCTCGGCGGCGCGAAGCGCTGCCCGCTGTTGCAGCGCGGCCAGGTCAGGCACCAGTGGCGTCTGGGCGGTAGCGGTCATCTCAGCTCTCCTCTCCGAGCCGAAGCACCTCTCCGAGGCGCAACCGGCGGTTGTTCAGGGCCTCGACGGCGACCGCGAAGCCGAGGGCGACCGCCCCGAGCGCGAGCACCGCGGCGACCAGACTGGGCTCGAACGCCACCCGGACGGGCACACCACTGGTGAACGCGGACAGGCCGAGCACCGGGTTGAGCAGCAGGGGCAGGACCGCGCCGACGAGCGCACCGGTCAGCACCGACACCGCGACCAGCGGGGTCAACTCGACCAGCAGCAAGCCTCGCCACTGGCGGCGGGACAGGCCGAGGGTGCGCAGCCGGGACAGCACCTGGCCCCGGGACCGCGCGCCGGCCAGCACGGTGAACGCGATGGCCAACAGCCCGAGCAGGGTGCCGCCGACGGCACCGCCCAGGAATCCGAAGGCCAGCACCCCGTTCGCCCCGCCCTCGCCGAGATCCCGGCGGACGTCCGCCCGGGTGTCGACGGTGACCCCGATCAGCCTTTCCCGACCGGTGACGGCGCCGTCGCGCTGGTAGCGCTCCTGGCCCTGGTCGCCGACGACGCGCAGCGCTTCCGCGTCCAGGGCGTCCCCGGCGATCAGCAGGCTGGTCGGCACGGGTGTGGTGGTCCGCGTCGGCAGGGCCTGCCAGGGCAGGATCACGAATCGGCTGGCGTTCGCCGCCAGCATCGGGAAACCGGCCTCGGTGCCGGCCACCCGGAACTCGTACCGCTCGCCCTGCACCACGACGAAGGCGGAGTCGGTCAGCCCGGCCTTCGCCAAGTCGGCGGCGATCGCCGGTGAGACGATCGCCGGCAGCGGACCCGGGCCGGGCAGGGCGGTGCGCAGCGCGGCCGGAATCGACAGGTCCACCTGGGATTCGTGGGCCACCAGGTCCAGCCCCGAGCCGTCGACCAGCAGCACGTCCGTCTGCCCGATCGCGGCGTCGGTGCCGACCTCGTCGGCGGCCAGCCGCTCATCGTCCTCGTACAGCACCCGCGTGACGGCCCGGACCCCCGGCAGGCGACCCAGCTCGTCGACGGTGTCGGGTGCGAAGCGCTCTCCCCGGATCACCGCGTCGGCGGGCACGAGCTGCGCGGCGGCGCGTTCCCGGCTCGCGTCGACGCCGGCGGCGACGACCGCGCAGAACGCGGCGGTGCCGATCGCCAGCACCACCACGACCAGCGGGGCGGCGACCGCCGCGCGGCCGGCGCGGGCCGTGCCGAGGAACGCCACGCTACCCCGGGTCCGCGCGGCGAGCCGACTGACCAGCAACAACGGCCAGGGGTACGCCCGCAGCGCCAGCACCGCCGCGGCGACCGCGAGGAGCACGGGCACCGACACGAGCAACGGGTCCACCTCGCCGAGAGTCAGCCCCCGTCGGCGCAGCAGCACCGCGGCGAGCCCGGCCAGGAGCAGCAGGGAGACCTCCACGGTGAGTCGACGGGCCGACGGGCGTACCCGGATCAGGTCCCGGCGCGCCGCGCCGCCGGCCGGCACGGCCAACGTCGCCAACGGCAGCGCCAGCGTGACCAGCACGGTCACCGCGATGAGATACGGCATTGTCGGGTCGGGGGCGCCGGGGATCAGGGTGCCCAGCCACCAGCCCAGCACGGCGGCCACCGGAACCACCAGCACCGACTCGGCGAGGCTGCGGCGGGCGCCGGCGGTGGCCCCGCCGCCGCGGGCACGCAGCAGCACGAACTCGGACCGACGCCGTCTGGTGGCGAGACCTGCCGCGAGCACGATGAGCCCGGCCAGGGTGGCCAGTACGCCGGCCGCGATCACCGCGAGCAGGGTCCGGACCGCGTCGATCTGGGCGGCGAACGCGCGCAACGGAACGTCGACGCCCTGGGTCAGGGCGAGGTCCGCCGGCTGGTTGCGTTGCATCACCTGCAGGCCGTCGATCATCTGGTCCAGCTCGCGGGCGTCGATCCGGTCGACGCCCAGGCGGTACCGCCAGATCGACTGGATCGGCCAACCCTCCACAGCCCGCTTGTTGAGGGCCGACTGCGCGACGACGCCGGTGATGATGAACGGCTGGCCGTCCCCCACCGGTTCGATGATCTGCAACATCTGCGGCAGCGCGTCCCAGATGCCGCTCGAACGGTCGACGGGGCGGAACAGCCCGGACACCAGCAGCGGGGAACCGTCGACGAGGTTGCCCTTGTCGTCGGTGTTGCCGATGCGCAGTTCGCTGCCGGCGCGCAGGTTGAGCTTGCGGGCCACGTCGACGTCGAGCGCCACCTCTATCGGCCGGTCGGGAACGTACGTCTCGCTCGGCCACGCGCCCTCGACCAGGGTGCCCGCGCCCTGGATGTCGGGCATGGCCCGCAGGCCCAGGTCGAGCAGGAGGTTGCGGGCCGCCAGATCCGGTCCGACCACCCGGGCCGCCTGGGTCTCGACGCTGTACCACCGCTCGGTCACCGCCGAGCGCACCTGCTCTGGCATCTCCGCGGCCAGGGTGTTGAACCGCTCCACGGCGTTGCCCATCGCGGTCCGCTGCGACGGGGCGGGCGCCATGGTGCTGGTGTACGTGAGGTCCCGGCGTTCCGCCGGCTCGCTGGTGAGTTGCGCTCGCAACCCCTGCTCGGCGAGCCGGTTGACCAGCCGGGGCACCCCACTGATCAGCAGCGTGACCACCAGGGTCAGCACCGCCAACAGCAGGAACTGTCCCCCGTACGCCCGGACCCGCCGGACGGCTGCCCCGACGCTCATCGTTCTCCCCCGATTCGCAGCTGCGCCGCCGCCACCCGCTGACGGATGCCGGTGGCGATGAACGCGCTGAAGGCGAGCGCCGCCAGCAGCAGACCGACC
Source organism: Micromonospora sp. DH14 (assembly GCF_029809455.1). Classification (NCBI taxonomy): domain Bacteria; kingdom Bacillati; phylum Actinomycetota; class Actinomycetes; order Micromonosporales; family Micromonosporaceae; genus Micromonospora; species Micromonospora sp. DH14. The sequence goes on from NZ_JARVKT010000016.1 coordinate 124,678, forward strand.
GCGGTCAGGCCGATCGGCACCCAGGGCAGCGCGAACGCCGCCGGGGGGACCGGCCGGCCGGCGGCCGGGGTGAGGATGACCAGCGGGGCCATCGTCGCGCCGACGGCGGTGCCGAGTAGCAACCCGACGCCCACGCCGATGCCGGCGAGGAACGTCTGTTCGGCCAGCAGCGCCCTGGCCATCAGCCGGGGCGTGGCGCCGAGGGTGTGCAGGACCGCGAACTCGCCGAGCCGCCGCCGGGCGGTCGCCCACACGTCCACCATCAGGCCGACGATCGCGAGCAGCACCGCACCGAGCGCGGCGGCGAGCATGCCGGTACGGGAGCCGCGCCAGTACGGGTCGTCGGCGGCCGCCTCGATGGCCGCCTCCCGGTCGAGCACTGTGACGCCCGGGAGTTCGCCGGCCGCCTGGGCTGCGGCGTTCGCGTCGGCGGTGCGGATCCACCATTCCGGTACGGGTCGTACGGAGCCGCTGTCGCGGATCAGCGTGTCGACAGCGGTGGGCAGGTCCAGCAGCACGCCCTCCCCGGTGGTGGTCGGTACGGCGGTCAGCTCACCGACCAGTTGCACCCGCAGCGTCGTACCGGAGAGCGTCAGGTCGGCGGTGTCGCCGACACCGAGGCTCAGTGCGGCGCTCACCGCGGGCGTCATCAGCACCGGTACGGGCTCGTTCACTCCCGCCGGCACGACGGCGAACCGGCTGGACGGCTGTTCGGAGAGTCGCGCGTCGGGAATCACCTCCACCGCGTGGGTTGTGGTGAACCCGTTGGCGGTGGGCTGCACCCGGGTGGGCTTCTCGCCGCGGGTGGTCATCACCCAGTCGCCGGTCAGCTCGACCGGTCGGGTCGTGCCGTCGGCACCGACCGCCGTCAGCCCGTCCATCTGGAGCCGGTACAGGTTGCCGGTGCCCGGCCCGCCATCGGCTTCGAACCCCGCCAGCCGCAGGCGCGCCCCGCCCCCGGCGGGCAGTTGCACCGTGAACCGGGTGGCCCGGCCGTCGCTGTCGGCGTCGGCAGCCGGCAGCCGCAGGGCGAGCCCGTCGGAGCTGGTGACCAGCAGGGTCACCGCGACCCGGGCCGATCCGGCGCTCCCGGTCACCGGCGTCCGGACGGTGCCGGTGATCGCGCGCGTGTCGGCGGGCAACTCGACGCCAGCGAGGGCCCCGCGCCCGCCGATCATCCGCTGGTACCGCTGCGCCGCTGATCCGTCGGCGAGGCGGTCGGCGAGGCGGACGACGCCCGGGGCGCTGGCCGGGTCGAGGCCGATCACTGTCGCCGACAGGTTCTGCCGGCCGACCCGGATCTCGTCCCGCCACACCGGCAGCACCCGGTCCACGTTCGGCAGCGCGGCGAGCTGGTCGGCCCGGTTCGGCGGGGCGGCCCCGGCCCGTTCGGTGACCCGGACGTCGGCGCCGACCGTGTAGCCGGCCTGCTCGACCTGGGACCGCTCGCCGGTGCTGATCAAAGACCAGGCCAGGGTGCTGCCGCCGACGGCGAGGGCGAGCAGCAGGACCGGGCCGGCGTGCGGACGCCGACCGGCCTGCCACATGCCGAACATGGTGGCGGTCCAGGGACGACGGTCGACGAACCGCTCCGCGAACCGGGTGAGCGGCGGGAGCAGCCGCAGCGCCAGCACGGCACCGGCCAGCACGCCGAGCGTGGGGGCGGCGATCAGCAGCGGGTCGAGGCCGAGCCGGCCGCCCGAGCCGGCCAGCGGGGAGGCGTAGCGGCGTAGCTGCACCCAGGCGAGCACGGCCAGCGCCACCAGCACCAGGTCGACGCTGGCGCGTTGGACGCTCGCGGCCCGGTTCGGGCGGGATCGGGCCGCCATGTCCGCGACGTACGTCCCGGCGCCGCGCAGCGTCGGCAGGACCATGGCGACGAGGCAACCGGCCGCGGTGGCCGCTGCCGCCGCCCAGATCAGTGTGGTGTTGCCGCCGGCGGTGGAGAGGTCACTCGACCCGCCGGGCCGGATGTACCGCAGCGCCTCACCGGCGATCAGCGGACCGAGCACGGCGGCCGGGGCGACCACCAGGGTCGCCTCGCGGGCGGCCAGGCCGGCCAACTGCCGACGGGCGGCGCCACGGGCGCGTAGCAGCGCGGTCTGTGGGCGACGGTCCTCGTGCAGCAGCGCGGCGACGAGCACCAGCGCGTACCCGCCGAGCACCAGGATGAGCAGCAGCGGGGTGGCCAGCGACGAGCGACCCACCAGGTCGGCGCGGGAGATCCGGTCCAACAGCTGCGCCATCTTCGTCACCGCCTGCCCGGAGCTGCCCAGTTGGGCGGCCTCGGGCACTGCCGACAGCGCCTCGGTGAGGGCTTTCCGAACGGCGGGCAGGTCGGCGGTGTCGACGCCGCCGAGGTCCGGTTGGGCGAGCCAGGACGCCGACACGGAGCCCGGGAAGGTGGCCGCGAAGTCCGCCGGGTCGAGCGTGAACGGGCCGTACGAGGTTCCGGAACCGGCGCTGCCCGCTCCCACGCCGGGGGCCAGCAGCCAGTACGCGTCGGTCGGGTCGCGGGGCCGCCAGGTGCCGGCGAGCACCAACTCGCCGCGTCGTTCGGTGGCCCGGTCCCGCACCGGGACGCGTTCGCCGACGGTCAGGCCGAGGGTGCCGGCGACCCGCTCGGGCAGGCTCACCTGGATGGGGTTGGCTCCGGGGCGGGGCCAGGCACCGCTGGTCAGCTCGGCGTGGCTGGCGAGGTTGTCGAGCGTGGCCAGGCTGGCGAAGACCGGTTCGTCGGCGGTACGCGGAATCTGCCCGAGGTCGCCGGTCAGCTCCCGGCCGGTGCCGTACCGGGCGGCGGTGACAGCGACCGGGACGCCGCCGAGCCCGGTGGCGAACTCGGCGCGGACCGCCTTGTCCCGGGTTGCGAACTCCGCCGCGTCCCGCCCGCCCGAGCCACTGACCAGTAGGCCGCGCTCCTCGGCGGGCGAGGCGGCGACGAGAGCCCGCTGCCCGGCGTCGACGGCCCGACGGTTGTAGTCGGACAGTCCCGTGACCAACGCGACGGCGACGAGGGCAGCGATCACCGCCGCCATCAGCAACCCGCGCGCCTCCCGGGCCCGCCTCCACACCAGCTTCATCCGACGCCTCCCCTGGCCCTGGCGGGCCGACGACCATCAAGACAGGCCACCCACCGGGAAAGGTTCGCGCCCGTTACTTGATCGTTATTACGGGAGGGTCGGCCGAAGCCGGGCGGCTAGCTGCCGCGTCGAACGTTGCGGATGCCGAACACCACCGCGCCGATCACCAGCAGTACGCCGATGCCCTGCAGGCCCGGGGAGTCGTCGGCCCCGCCGAGCACGACGGCGGCGACGCCGAGCGCCACCCCGAGGACTGCGGCAGCGATCAGGGCGTACCTCATGGGGTTTCCTCCTCCACCCACTCGAGCAGGTCTCCGGGCTGGCAGTCGAGCACCCGGCACATCGCTTCCAGGGTGCTGAACCGGACGGCCTTGGCGCGGCCGTTCTTGAGCACCGCCACGTTGGCCGGCGTGAGCCCGACGCGCTCGGCGAACTCACCGACGCTCATCTTGCGCTTGGCCAACTCGACGTCGATGCGGACGACGATGGGCATCAGATCACCGCTTCCATGTCGCTGCGCAGCGTGGTGGCCTGCCGCAGCAGCGCACGCATCACCACCATGAGCAGCCCCAGCACGGTGACGCCCACCGTCAGGAGGAAGAGCAGGAGGGGCAGTCCCGGGTCGTCCGCGTTGAAGCCGACCCAGAGGAAGACGCTCACCAGCACCACCCAGGCGGCGGCGATGGCCCACACGATGGCGTCCACCCACTTGAGGGACGCCTCGGTGAAGATGCGGTCGCTCTTGACCAGGCTGAGCAACTGCCACGTCGCGACGATGACCACCTGGACGCAGAGCACCCAGAACACCGTCACGGCGGTCGCCGGCCAGCGCAGGTGGGCGTCCTGCGGCGACTGCTCAGCCATGTACGCGAACTGGCCGGGCAGCGAGAGGGTCTGGAACACGACCAGCACCCCGAACAGCACCACGAGAAAGACTCTGAGAGCGGCAACCGCTCGATGCTCAGTAACCATGCATCGAGTTTCGCTCGCTACCTATCGAAAGTCAATCGGTTCGTCAGCTGCCACCCGTCGCGCTGGGCACGTCGGCCGCCGGGGACGGCTTGGCCTTCTGCGGGTGCAACGTCTCGTGTCGGGCCAGCATGGCGACGAAGTCGACGATCTTCCGTTCGCGGGTCTCCGCCCGCTTGACCGCGTTGAGGCGGTGAATGAGGGCGAACCGGTTGGCCTTGGTGAGCACGTCGAACATGGCCTGCGCGGCGGGTTCGGCGGCGATCGCGGCGAGAAGGTCGGCCGGCACCTCCGCCTCCGACGGCGGGGCGTACGCCGCCGCCCACCGACCGTCCGCCTTCGCCGCTTCCACAGCGGCCCGACCCGGTGGCAGCATCCGCCCCTGCTCCTCCAGCCGGGCCACGTTCGCCACGTTGCGTTGTGACCACGAGCTGCGGGAGCGGCGCGGGGTGAACCGGATCCACGAGGACCCCTCGTCCCTTTTGCGGGCCTGCCCGTCGATCCAGCCGAAGCACAGGCCCTCGTCGACCGCCTGCTGCCAGGTCACCGTCGTGACCGTGCCGCCCTTTTTGGTCAGCGCGAGCCAGACACCGGGCGATGAGGCGTGGTTCGCCGACAACCAGGTGCGCAGCGCGTCGGCGTCAGCGACGATCAGCTCGTCCATCTCAGCGCTCGTCATGCCGGCAGGCTAATCCCGGGGTCTGACAGTCGGTGCCCACCGTGGGACTTGACCAACGCGTCCGCCACCACGTCGGCGTCGGCGTCGGCCACCTGCGCCGGGTACTCCGGCAGCAGGTCGTCCCAGGCGACCAGCCACGACCCGAACAACTGGGCCTGCCCCTCGGGCCGAGCGAAGAACCAGATGTGCAGGTGAGCGCCGCCGTCGCCGAAGCGGTAGACGTGGGCGCGTGAGATGTGCGGCAGCGCCTGCACGTGGCGGACGATGCGGGTGCTCAACAACCCCAGCTCGGCGGCCAACTCGTCGGGCAGGTCCGCCATGTCGTAGTGCTCGCGCGGCAACAGCATGAGCACCAGCGGGACACCCACACCCTCGATCCGGGTCAGCCGCCACCGCTCGTTGAACCAGATCCCCTCGTCCCGCTTGCGGCAGGCGTCACAGTCTGACGGATCCTCGCCGTGCCGCGGCGGCTCGGGGAGCACCGGCGGCCGCAGCGGCGCCACGCGAAGTCCGTCCGGCTCGAACGGACTGATCTCCCACCCGGTCATCCGCGCCAGGGGAAGGCGGCGCTCGTCGTCCGCGGCGGCAACCGCGTGGTCGTAGAACTCATCCGGTCGCATGGCCATGCGACACAGGCTAGTCGACAAGATCCACTTTGGTACGACGAGAGCTACGTGGCCCGACGGCAGGCCGTCGCCGAGTGGCAGCCCACCGAAGACGGCGCCCCACCTCCCAGCCGCCGTGCCGACTGGTGAACGCCGGCCGGCCTCAGTTCATTGGTGACAGCGGATAAGCCTCCGTTCGTTGATGGCAGCCGGCCGGCCTCCGATCGTCGATGGCAGCCGGTCGGCCTCCGTTCGGCGATGGCAGCCGGCCGGCCTCAGTTCGTCGGGGCAGTCGGTCGGCCTATGTTCGTTGGTGGTAGTGGTTGCGGCGCGGAAGCTGCTCGGGGTCAAGCCAGGCCGGCGGCACGAATTCCGGGTGCCCGTTGCCGCCCAGCCGGACCACCCAGTCGGTCTGGTGGATGTGCCGGTGGTGGTGGCCGCAGAGCAGCACGGCGTTGTCGAGGCTGGTCGGGCCCCCGTCGGCCCAGTGCCGAATGTGGTGGGCGGCGCACCAGCGCGGCGGACGGTCGCAACCGGGGAACGCGCACCCACCGTCGCGCAGCACCAGGGCCCGGCGCAGCGGACCGGTGACCAGGCGACGTTGCCGGCCCACGTCGAGGACCTGACCCGCGCCGCCGAGCACGGCGGGCAGAACGGTGGCGTCACAGGCGAGCCGGCGCACCGTGTCGGGTGTGAGCCGCAGGCCGACGTCGAGAATGCCGCCACCCAACCGCCGCGCCAGCCCGTCGTAGTCGATGGTGACGACGAGTTGGGCGGGGTCGCCCCCGTTCTCGGGCAGCTCGCCGGTGCGCAGCGCCAGCCGACACACGTCCGCGAGGGCGTCGTGACGGCGCTGACCGGCACATCGGGTGTCGTCCGGCCCGCAGGGTGCGCTCAACGGGTCGATGACGGCACGCAGCAGTGCTGCGGCCTCCGCGTCGAGGATGCCGCTGAGCCGTAGCCGCCCGCCGGTCTGCTCGGAGATGGTGACGTGCCGGTCGCGGGTGGCCCGGGCGGCCTCGGCAGCCAGGGCCGCTGCGGCGGCGGAGTCCGCGAGGTCGGGAGCGACGTGGTCGAGAATCCGGGTGCCCATCCGGCGCAGCAGTGCGGGGTCGAACTGCCCGGCCCACTCGACCAGCACACCGACTGCCTTGTCCGCCGCCTCCGCGCCAGCCGAGGCCGCCACCGTGGCGGCCGTGTCGGCGATGACCCGGGCATGCTCCACGCTGACCGTCCCGCCCGCCAACGCCTCCCGCACAGCAGGTGGCGCGACGTCGACCGAAGCCGCGAGGCCGACCAGCCGACGCGCGGCCGAGACATCGAGACGTAGGCGCTCACGCAACCACACCGTTGTCGAGGACGCGCCCTGCGCCACCGCGACGCCGCGCCCGTCCAACTCCCGGACGACCGCCAACTGCACCGCCGCCAGCCGCTGTTGCAACCGGTGCGTGGCGTCGAGCGCCGCGATGAGATCGCGCTCGGAGAGGGCCCAGGCGGCAGCGTCGGCGCAGCTCCCCACCGCCGTCTCGGCCCGCACCAACTCATCGATCACAAACAAACCCTAGAACAGGTGTACGACAAAAATCGGCCGTCACAGGCGTGCGAAACCACCGACGTGGCCGCCGCACCGAATACCCCTCGCCAAGATCCGCACAACATCAGCGTTGTTGCTGTCTCCCACCCACCGGAGGCAGCAACATCAGGGAAGTTGCTCGAACCGCGGCAGGGCGCAGCGCGAGGGGGCAGCGCGAGGGCGCAGCGCAGCGCCGGGCGGGGCGGGACGGCGCGGCACAAGGCGGGACGGCGCGGGGCGGCGCAAAGCGTCGCGTCGCGGCGCGGCGGCGACGGCGACGGCGACGGCGACGGCGCAAAGCGTCGCGGCGCGGCGCGCGGAAGCGCGGGCATGAAAGGCCCGCTGGCCCCACCCGGGGAGACCGGTCAGGGGCCGTCGGGGGTGCGCTTGGCGCGGCTGGGCTGCACCCGCTTGGGTTCGCCGGGCATCTTCGGGTGGTCCGGCGGGTACGGCAGGTCGCCCTGGCCGGCGGCGGCGTCACGCTCGGCCCACTCCAGCAGCGGGGTGATGTCCCACGGTGTGTCGTCGATGCCGGCGTGCGGGTCACCGCGCTCGGCGAGCCGGGCCGGGACGCTGCGCAGGTCGAAGTCGTCCGGGTCGACGTCGGGCAGCTCGTCCCAGCTGACCGGGGTCGAGACGGTGGCCCGCGCGTTGGCCCGCAGCGAGTACGCGCAGGCGATCGTCCGGTCGCGGGCCATCTGGTTGAAGTCGACGAAGACCCGGGTGCCGCGCTCCTCCTTCCACCAGGCGATGGTGACCAGGTCGGGGTGGCGGCGCTCCACCTCCCGGGCCAGCGCGATGGTGGCCCGGCGCACCTCGGTGAACGTCCAGCGGGGTTGGATGCGCAGGTAGACGTGCACGCCCCGGCCGCCGGAGGTCTTCGGCCACCCGGTCGCGCCCAGCTCGTCGAGGAGCGCGCGGACCTCGCCGGCGGCCCGCGCCGCGTCGGCGAAGTCGGTGCCGGGCTGTGGGTCCAGGTCGATGCGCAGCTCGTCGGGGCGGTCGACGTCGGCGGCCCGCACCGGCCACGGGTGGAAGACGATGGTGCCCATCTGCGCCGCCCAGGCCACGTGCGCCAGATCGGTCGGGCAGAGCTCCGCCGCGGTCCGGCCGCTCGGGAAGGTGATCTGCGCGGTCGTCACCCACTGCGGAACCCCCCGGGTGGGCACCCGCTTCTGGAAGAACGCCTCGCCCTCGACGCCCTCGGGGAAGCGTTGCAGGGTGGTCGGCCGGTCCCGTAGGGCGCGCATGATCCCGTCGCCGACGGCGAGGTAGTAGTGGAAGACGTCCGCCTTGGTGAACCCCCGCTGGGGGAAGATCACCCGGTCCGGACTGCTCAGTCGGACGGTGTGCCCGGCCACCTCGATCTCGGCGGCCGCGGCCTTGGTGCCACCCATCCCGCGACCTTATGCCACGCCCCCGACGTTCGACGTACCGTTGACGGGTGAGTCTTGACGACAACGAGCTGCCCCGTACCGACGAAGAGTGGCGGGTCCGACTGACCCCCGAGGAGTTCCACGTCCTGCGGGAGGCCGGCACCGAACGCCCGTGGACGGGCGAGTACGTGGACACGAAGACCCAGGGGGTCTACCACTGCCGCGCCTGCGGGCTGGAGCTGTTCTCCAGCGACACCAAGTTCGACTCGCACTGTGGCTGGCCGAGCTTCGACGACGCCATCCCGGGCCGGGTCAAGGAGATCGAGGACCGCAGCCTCGGCATGGCCCGTACGGAGATCCGCTGCGCCCGCTGCGACAGCCACCTCGGGCACGTCTTCCACGGCGAGGGTTTCACCCCGAAGGACACCCGGCACTGCGTCAACTCGGTCTCCATCAAGCTGGAACCCCGCTGACCACGGAGCCACTCACTGCGTACCCCTGAGCAGCCCGATCTCGGCGGTCCGGGACTGTTCGACGCGCCGGGCCAGGTCGCGGACCCGGTCGTCGCGGCCGACGTCGACGTGGGATCGGGCCAGGTCGGCGGCCGATCGCTGGTGGTCGGCGAGCACCTCGCGCAACACCCGGTCGACGTCCGCGTCCGGCGCGGTCCGCAGCCGGTCGAGCGCGGCGTCGTCGCCGTGCCCGTCGTGGTGGTGTGCTGCCGCGCTGGCGCCCGGCCCGGCCGTGGCCAGCCAGCCGCGCATCGTGGTCAGCTCGTCGGCCTCGGTCGCCTCGATGGCGGCGGCGAGGGTGCGCAGCGCATCGTCGCGCACCCGGTCCCGGGCCAGCCGGACGATCTGCAGGGTGCGTTCGCTGTGCCCGACCATGGTGCTGAGGAACACCACGTCGATCCCGCTCATCGCGCCTCCGGCCGACTCGGCGCCGACCGGGGACGCGGGGGCCGGCTGCGGCACTGCCGACGGACTCGACGTGGGTGATCCGGCGCAGGCTCCGCTGAGCAGCAGGGCCGCGACGAGGGACGCCAGCGGGGTACGGCGGGGCATGCCGGTGCTCCGTTCACGCGAGGGCGGCGACACGGGTGCGACCGACCGGCCGCACCCGTGCGGTCAGACCTGGAGCCAGAGCGCCGGTACGTTCGGCGGCTCCCAGCCCGCGATCGCGGTGTGCGCCTGCCGGCAGCGGTACGTCGCTCCGCCGTAGGTGACCTGGTCGCCGACCTGGTACGCCCGACCGGCCGCCCAGGTGCCGCCCGGCGCGGGTGGAGTGGTCGGCGTGGGGGTCGGGGTGGGCCGTGGGGTCGCGGTGGGGGTGGGTGTGGGG
>NZ_JARVKT010000017.1:0-131070 GCF_029809455.1 Micromonospora sp. DH14
GCACAGACCCACACGGCCCGCTCGGCGAGATGCGTGTCAGCGGCGCGGTTTGGGGGCGACGCGGGGCAGGACGTACGGCGGCCCAGCGAAGATCAGGTCGGACTTCAACTCGTGGTAGGCCCGCTTGGGCTGGTAGTTCTCGTCGTAGATGGTGGCCAGGCCCTCCGGCGGGTCGCTGAACCAGCCGGGCACCCACGAGTGGTTGTCACTGAAACCCCAGACCGTGTACGACAGGCAGCTCCGCACGGCGAGGCACGCCTTCATCAGCACGCTGAAGTTGGCGGCCGACGCCTGGAGCCGCGGGTTGATCTCCTCCGAGTTGCCCGCCTGGACGCCTGCCGTCAGTTGACTGCGGACGTCGACCTCGGTGAACGCCGTCGCGACACCGAGCCCGCTGAACTTCTTCAGCGCCGCTGTCACCTGGAGGGTGTCGAAGTTGCCGTACTGGGTGCCCAGGTGGCCCTGGGCGCCGACGCCGTCGATCGGGACACCCTGAGCGCGCAGGCTCTTGGTCATGTCGTACACGAACTGGGTCTTGTCGTCGGCGTCAACGGTGAAAACTTCCGGAAATTCATCACATGACCTGCGCAACCCCGGGCAGCCAGGGGTCGAAACTTCCGGGATCAGCTTCCGGCCCCGGCGCACGCCGCTGGCATCGTCGACGCGGTGGTCGACGATGCCCCGGTGCCGCCGGGTAGGACCGGTCAGCGCAGGCCGGCGAAGAGGTCGTCCTCGGGGATCGGCGCGCCGGTCCGGTCCCGGACCCGCAGGAAGGTCTCCACGCCCATCAGCTCGGTGAACCGCTCCTGACCGAGTTGCAGGAAGAAGATGTTCTCGGTCTGACTGGCGTGCGTGGCCAGCGCGTTGAACTTCTGCGCGCCGAACTTGCTCGTGTCGACCCAGGTGGTGATCTCGTCGTCGGGGAGGCCGAGCTGCGGCTGCGACGCGTCCGGCTCGGCCCAGTCGACGCCGAGCTCCTTCATGATCCGACCGAACTCCGCGAACGCCGTACGCGGCACCGTGGTCCAGTAGACCTTCGCCGGGACGTCCGTCTGCTCGACGGCGGCCATGGTGATCCGATGCGCCTGGATGTGGTCCGGGTGGCCGTAGAAACCGTTCTCGTCGTACGTGACGATCACGTCCGGCTGGTACTGCCGGATCAGCTCCGCGAGCCGGGTCGCCGCCTCCGCCACCGGGGTCGTCCAGAACGCGCCGGGCTGGTCGTTGGTCGGCCAGCCCATCATCCCGGAGTCGGCGTAGCCGAGGGTCTCCAGGTGGGTGACGTTCAGCGCCGCGCAGCTGGCCTCCAGCTCGGCCTGACGCATCGCCACCACGGCGGCCGGATCGTGTCCCTCCTCGCCCGGCTTGACCCCGCCCGGGCCGTCCCCACATCGCCCGTCGGTGCAGGTCACCAGCACGGTCGTGACCCCCTCGGCGGCATAGCGGGCGAGGACGCCGCCGGTGCTCGTCGCCTCGTCGTCGGGGTGGGCGTGCACCGCCATCAGGGTCAGAGGTCGCTCAGCCATGCCAACACCCTACGTTTCCGCGGCCACCACCCCACGACCTCCACCGGCAACGACGGCGGGGAGCGGGCATCCTACCCAGTTCGGCATCCGCGCAGCGGTCCTTGTGTGAACGGTGATCACGCCCCGGGCGGGTCGCTAGATTCGGCCGTGATCAGCCCAACCGCGCAGGTCCGGACGTGGGGAGAGAGCCGATGGCAAGGGCCGCTGGCGGGTTCACCGACCTGCGACAGGTCGAGGCCGGACTCCTGAACGTGGGGTACGTGGACGCCGGACCGCCCGACGGGGACGCGGTGATCCTCCTGCACGGCTGGCCCTACGACATCCACAGCTTCGTCGACGTCGTACCGTTGCTCACCGCTGCCGGTCACCGGGTCGTCGTCCCGTACCTGCGGGGTTACGGCACGACCCGGTTCCTCTCCGACGACACCACGCGCAACGGCGAACCGGCGGCGATGGGGCTCGACGTCATCGCCCTGATGGACGCCCTGAGGATCGACACCGCGAAGCTGGCCGGCTTCGACTGGGGCGCGCGGACCGCCGATGTCGTGGCCGCGCTGTGGCCCGAACGCTGCCGAGGGCTGGTCTCGGTCAGCGGTTACCTGATCGCCAGCCAGGAATCCGGTAAGGCGCCGCTGCCGCCGAAGGCGGAGCTGGCGTGGTGGTACCAGTACTACTTCGCCACCGAGCGCGGGCGGGAAGGTTACGACAAGAACCGGCGCGCCTTCAACAAGCTGATCTGGCACACCGCGTCCCCCCGGTGGACGTTCGACGACGCGACCTACGACCGCAGCGCAGCGGCGTTCGACAACCCCGACCACGTCGACATCGTGATTCACAACTACCGGTGGCGGATGGCCCTCGCCGACGGCGAGAGACAGTACGACGAGATCGAGCAGCGCCTCGCCGGGCAACCGAAGATCAGCGTGCCCAGCATCTCCATGGAAGGCGACGCCAACGGTGCGCCCCACGTCGAGCCCACCGTCTACGCGAAGCAGTTCACCGGGCCGTACGAGCACCGGACCGTCGGCGGCGGCGTCGGGCACAACCTGCCGCAGGAGGCGCCGCAGGCCTTCGCGGACGCGGTGCTGGAGGTCTGAGTCGCTAGCCTCCCGGCCGCCGGGACGTCGGACGTTCCACCCGCACCGGGTCGCCGCGGACCAGCCCGTCGTGGATGCGCCACCGGGCGGTGGTGACGGCCCGCCGGGCCGCCTCGTCGCCCTGCTCGACGCGCTGGCGCAGCAGCTCCACCGCGATCCGGCGGTTGAGACTGAACTGCCGCTCCTCGTCCACCACGACCACGATGCCCGAGGGGCGGTGCGTCGCGCGTACCGCGGTGCTGGCCTTGTTCCGGTGCTGACCACCCGGCCCGCCGGTGCGGCAGGGGACGACGTCGACGTCCGCCTCGCGGAACGTCGTGGGTCGGGCGTCGCGTTCGGGTGGCTGGGCGGTGACGTACCAGTTCTTCCGGCCGCTGCCCGACCGGTACGGGCTGGGGGCCTGCCAGCACAGCGTCCCGGTCCACGACGCCGCGAACGCCTCGGCGTCGGCGCCGGAGATCCGGATCAGCACCGACCGGTAGGTGCCGGCGCGGTCACCGGACACCGCGCGCACCTGCTGGATCGTCAGACCCCGGCGGGTGCCCTCGCCGCGCAGGCGGTGCAGCAGCTGACCCAGTGCCCAGGCGCACTCCTGCGGCCCCCGGCCGGCCGACAGCAGCAGGAACACGTTCACGACCGCCCCCGCCTGCCGCGGTGTCCCCGCCGGTCCGCTCGGGCGGCGGACCCGGGATCGGGCGTCTTGTAGGTGACCAGTGGCGTCGTGGCGAGCACCGGCGTGGCCAGGCGGTGCTCGACCAGGTCGGCGATCACCTGCTCGATGCGCTTGTACGCGGTGGGCGCCTCCTCGAAGAGCAGCTGCCGGTCACCGCACACCACCAGCGACCCGACCGGGGTACGCCGCAGCTCCTCGACGGTGTGCTTGGCCCGGCCCCGCCGCAGGGCGTCGGCGCGCGACATCTTGCGGCCGGCGCCATGGGCCACGGAATGGTTGGCGTCCGGCCCGGCGTGCGCGGCCACCAGGTAGGACGCCGTGCCCCGGGTGCCGGCGATCAGGACGTCGCGCCCGTCACCCGGCGCCGCGCCCTTGCGGTGCAGGTAGACCCCGTCCCGAACCTCGACCAGGTTGTGGCACTGGTCGACGATCGGCGCGGTGGGCTCGGCCCCCAGCGCGTGCGCCACCCGGGCGGCCAGCACCCGGCGGTTGAGCGATCCCCAGCGCACCGCGTCGTCGTGGCTGCGCAGGTAGGCGGCGGGGTCGACAGCCGGCCCGGCACCGTGGACCTCCGTGTGCGCGCGCAGGATCCGCTCGCCCAGGCCACGGGAACCGCTGTGCACGATGAGCACGAGGTCGCTCGCGTCGAGCCCGAGCCGGCCGGCGTGCCGCCCGTCGAGGATGGTGTCGACCCGGGCCAGCTCCACGAAGTGATTGCCCCGGCCGACCGTCCCGAGCCCGTCCAGGTGACCGGCCGGAACGTCACCGTCAACGGCGGCCCAGGCCGGGTCGTCGGCGTCGCGTACCGGGTCGAGCGCCTGGTCGAGGTCGGGGAACCGGGCGGCGAGCCGTTCCGGTACGGCCCGTTTGAGGTTGATCGGAAACACGGCGATGCCGCAGCCGATGTCGGAGCCCACCAGGAACGGGTACAGCACTGTCGACGCCATGGCCGCGCCGATCGGCGCGCCCTTGCCGGGATGCAGGTCCGGCATCGCGGCGACGTGCCGCATGCCGTCCAGGGCGGCGACCTGTCGACACTGGGCGATCGCCGCGGACTCGATCCAGCTCGTCGGTGAGGCGAACACCGTGACGGTGGCCGGGGCGGACGGGGGCAGGTGCTCCCGAGGGAGGTGGTGCTGGGACAAGGAGGCTCACTTCTCGCTTGCGAACGTGGGAACGGACGGCGTCACGGCCCCGGGAGGCGTCACCGGTGGCGCGGAGCAGGGGATGGTGTCCGTCAGTACGTCATGGCCGCCACTGTGGCCCAGGCGGGTCGGGCCGACAACTGATTTTCCTTCACGACGTACGCTGCCGCGATGAGCGCACCGCGTCGCGTCCTGGTCTACGGGGTGTACGGCTCCGGCAAGTCCACCCTCGCGGCGCGGCTGGCCGACCACCTCGGACTGCCCTGGTATCCGGTGGACGATCTGCTCTGGCAACCGGGCTGGGTCGAGGTGCCGGTCGATGAGCAGCGCAGACGGATCAAGGAGATCTGTCGACGGGACCGCTGGATCATCGACGGGGCGTACCACGGGTGGCGGGACGTCCCGCTGGCCCGCGCCGATCTGGTCGTCGGCCTGGACTATCCGCGGTGGTGCTCGTTCGGGCGGTTGCTCCGCCGCACCGTGCACCGGGTGGTGACGGGCGAGGTGATCTGCAACGGCAACCGCGAGTCGCTGGGCAGCGTGCTGTCCCGGGATTCGATCCTGCTGTGGCACGTCACCGCGTTCGGCCGGGCCCGACGGCGGATGCGGGCCTGGCAGGCCGACCCGTCCGCGCCGCCGGTGGTGTTACTGCGCTCCCCGGCGGAGCTGGACGTCTGGCTGGCCGGGCTGCCCCACCGGTGAGACCGCCCGGCCGAGGACGCAGGGGGAGGACGGGCTGTTGCTGGTGGCCGGGAACCGGAACCGGCGCAGCTCCGCCACCTCGAAGCCGGCCGCCGCGATGGCGGCGACGGTGTCCCGGGCGGGGTGGCAGCCGCCGAACAGCGTCGGCCACAGTGTGGCTTCGGCGAACCGTTGGGTGCGGCGCAGACGGCTGCCCTCCTCGGCGGCCACGTGCTCGAAGAACCGCACCTGGCCCTCGGGGCGCAGCACCCGGCTGATCTCGGCCAACGCGCTCGCCTGATCGGGCACCGTGCACAGCACCAACGCGACCACGGCCGCGTCGAACTCGCCGTCCGCGGCGGGCAGCGCCTGGGCCAGACCGTCGACGACGGTCACCGGAACCGGCGCGTCCGCGGCGGCGCGCTCGGCGGCGGCCCGCAGCCGCCGCTCCGGCTCGACAGCGAGGACCTGGGTGACAGCCGGCGGGTAGTGGGCGAACATCAGCCCGTTGCCCGCACCGATCTCGATCACCCGGCCGGACAGGCCGGCGACCAGCTCCCGCCGGAACGCCGCCGTGCCGGCGCGGTCCATGGCGACGCTGAGTCGCTCGTACACCCGGGCGAACACGGGGTGGGACACCGTGGCCACGTCGACCTCCTGATCTCCGTCGAAGTGTTCTCCGGCGATTGTCCTGCATCCGCGCACGCTTTCCGTCTTACTGGTTGGCGGGCACGATTTCACCCAGCGTAGACAGGACGGTTCGACCATGAAGATCGTCGTCATCGGCGGCAGCGGCCTGATCGGTTCCAAGCTCGTGGCCCGCCTCGACGAGCAGGGCCACGAGACGGTGGCGGCATCGCCGAAGACCGGCGTGAACACCCTGACCGGCGAGGGGGTGGACGATGCGCTCACCGGCGCCGAGGTCGTCGTGGACGTGTCGAACTCGCCGTCGTTCGAGGACAAGGCCGTGCTGGAGTTCTTCGAGACGTCCACCCGCACACTCCTCGCCGCCGCGTCGGACGCCGGGGTGCGGCACTACGTGGCGCTCTCCATCGTGGGGTGCGACCGGATCCCCGACAGCGGGTACATGCGCGCGAAGGTCGCCCAGGAGAAGCTCATCGTCGCGTCCGGAATCCCGTACTCGATCGTGCACGCCACCCAGTTCTTCGAGTTCCTCCAGGGGATCATCGACGCCGCCACGGACGGCGACACCGTGCACCTCGCGCCGGTGCTCATTCAGCCGATGGCGGCCGACGACGTCGCGGCCGCGGCGGCCGAGGTAGCGCTCGGCGCTCCGACGAATTCCGTGGTCGAGGTCGCCGGCCCGGAGCCGTTCCGCCTCGACGAGTTGGGCCGGTCCCTCCTCGCGGACCAGCAGGACCCTCGTTCGGTGGTGGCCGACCCCGACGCCCGGTACTTCGGCGCCAAGCTGGGCGAACGCTCGCTCGTCCCCGCCGACGGCGCCCGCCTCGCCGGTACCGGCCTGGACGACTGGCGTACGCGGGCGAGCCGCGGGCGGTGAGCCGGCCCGCTACCTCGGCGGCCCGGGCGGGTCGCCCCGCCGTTCGAGGCGCTGCGCCAACTCCCGTACCACCGAGGTGAACGGCTCGTTGGACTCGTCCGGCCAGTGTCCGTGGATGGGTGGGGCGACGCTCTCGCCGGGGGGTGCCACCAGGCCGTGGGGATCACGCTGTCGGCGATCCACTCCGGTTGCCGGGTCCCCGGTGCTGACCGACGCGGGTGACCGGCTCTTGGAGAAGATCCAGCCGCCGATGGGGTCGGTGTCGCGCCACAGGTTCACCCAGCGCCACCCCACCTTGCGGCCGATCTCGCGCAGTGCCACGTCGTCCAGGTAGGCGGGGAAGGGCCGTGTGCAGAAACGGCGCAGCGGTGATCCGTGGGTGAGCAGGGCGACCCGGCCGCAGATCTGCGGCGGCAGTTGAAGCACCGCGGCGGCGAGCAGAATCGAGCCGTGGCTGTGTCCGGTCAGCACCACCGCGTGGCCGCGCTCGACCAGGTAGGTGATCCGGCGGGTCAGCTCCGGCACGGCCCGCCTGGAGTAGCAGGGCGGCGCGAACGGGTGTGCGGCCCGGGGCCAGAACGTGCCGAGGTCCCAGAGGACACCGATGTAGCGGCGGTACGGCTCGGTCCGGTACGCGAAGATGGCGCCGATGATCAGGCCGAGGAGTACTGCCGCGATCACCCAGCTGCTGAGCGCGATGATGAACGTGGTCGCCTCCGCCGGCAACCCGATGTTTCGCTCGATGACGTCGCCCGGTTGTTGCCCGAGCAGGCCGACCGTGGTGGTGGCCGTGCCGAGTCCGGCGAGGCAGCTGTAGACCACGGCCAACGGCACCAGCTTCTCGGTGAAGCGAGCCCGGGCTATCGCGTCTCGGACCTGCCTCAGTCGGGGCTCGGCCTCGGCCGGCGGGTTCGGGAAGTCGCGCGCGAGGATCGCCGCCGCAGCCCGGCGTCGACTCCGGCGGGAGATCAGGATGACGAGGCCGGCGACGATCGTGGTGATCAGCACCGCGCGGAAGAAGCCGTAGATGGCCCAGGTGAAGGCCCGGGGCGGGCCGGCGGTGATGCCCTCGGTGGTCGCCACACCGCGATCCAGGTAGTCCGCCACCCGGCAGACCAGCTCCGCGGAGTACGCCACCGCCATGCTGATCCCGGTGGCGGCGACAACGAGAGCACCGAGCCCGAACAGCGGGGTGGTGCCGCGCTCCCGGCGCCGGTGCCAGAGCAGCGCCACGCCCAGGGCGGCCAACAGTGTGGTCTGCGCCGCGAACACACCGACCAGGGCCGGGTCGTAACCGGGCAGCCCATGCTGCTGCGGCCACGGCTGCGTACGGGTCGGCAGGTGCGCCACGACGACCACGGTCAGGACGATGGCGGCGTTCCGGAGGATGCGGGTGATCCCATCGAGCCGCTGGTCGGCGGGGTACCGGTCCAGCAGCTGCGGTGTGCAGAGCAGCCCCACGCAGACCGTGAGGATCACCGCCGTGATCGCCGTCAGCGCGACGCTGACGCCCGACGCGTGGCTCGTGCCCTGGGCCAGGAGCAGGACGAGGGCCAGCGTCGCGAATGCCGCCGCGACGTGGATGGCGCGCAAGCGGCCCACCAACGGCTCGGCGTCCCACTGGCCGACGGCGTCGAGCCGGGACGCGGAACTGCTGTGATCGGGTGCGCGAAACGCCTTGAAGGCTCGCCCCGGACGACTGCTGACCCGCCAGATCGCGCCGATCGCGGCGGCCGGGACCAGCGCGAGCACCGCCAGCCGCAGCCCGATCGTCCGCCCACCCAACCAGGACAACCAGCTGCGTCCGGCGAGGCAGTCCGGTGAGGCCAGGCATTTCCATCCGACGAGATCCAGGGCGACGCCGGCGACGGTGAGCACGTACAGCACGGTGAGCGTGAGCCCCAGCACCCGGCACAGTGACTTGACCGTCGCCTCGGACCCGGGGCTCGCCGGGCGCATCCAGATCGCGACGTTGACCAGCATGAAGGGGAGCATGAAGACCACCGCCAGGGTGCGGGCCACGGTGCCGGAGGGCAGGTCGCCCCAGCGGTACGCCTCCAACGTCACCCCGGGCGTGTCGGTGTCGGAACACGGGGGGCGCGGCCGGTAGAACCCGCCACTGCGGTCACCGGCGACCTGCCTGGTCTGCTGCAGGCCCAGCACCTGCGCGGGGCTCGCGCCGGAGACCCCGTGCACCCGTAGCTCCACGACGCCACCGGAGCGGTCCGGCCCGTTCAACCGCGCTGATCCATCCGACGTCCCCCCGAGGCGTTCGCCGCGCTTGTCCCGACACCCCGCCTCGACGGCACGCGCCAGGGCCGGCGGCCGAGCGGGTCTACCCGAACCGGACCCGCTCAATCTCGGCCGTCCGGGGTGCTGCCACCCGACCGGCGCGCTGTGGTCGACCGGCCCGTGCGTGCGAGGGTTGATCCGGTCCTGGCGGGGTAGGTGCCGCCATGGTCGCTGCCGGTCGGCGCGGAGCGGACGCGGGCCCGTCGACAGCGCGGCGCTGGGACCGCCTGCTGGCCGCCGGGCACGGCCGGGTCCGTCGGGTACGCGCCATCGGCGGCCTCGCCCTGCAGGCCGGCCTGGCAGCGGCGCTGTCCTGGTTGGTGGCGCACTCGCTGCTGCACGTGTCGCAGCCGGTCTTCGCGCCGATCTCCGCCGTCTCGACGCTCGCCGCGTCCGTCGGCCAGCGGTTGCGTCGCACCATCGAGCTGATCATCGGTGTGACCGTCGGGGTGCTGATCGGCGACCTGCTGCTCCTGGTGATCGGCACCGGGTGGTGGCAGCTCGCCCTGATCGTGGTGCTGGCGATCGTCGTCGCGCTCTTCCTCGCCGGCAGCGCGGCGGTGGTGATCCAGGCCGGGGCGACGGCGGTGCTCATCGCCACGCTCAGCCCAACCGTGCGGGACCTGGAGATCCCGCGGTTCGTGGACGCGTTGGTCGGGGGAGGGGTGGCGCTGCTGGTCACCGCCGTGTTGCTGCCGTTGAACCCGCTACGGGTGCTCAACCGGGCCGCCCGGCCGGCGTTCGATCTCCTGATGACCCAGCTCGACGCCACCGCCGGGGCGCTGGCCGAGCGGGACGCCGCCCAGGCCCGTGCCGCCCGGGGTGAGCTGCGGCAGAGCGCGGGCCGGTTGAAGGCGTTCGTCGAGGCGACCCAGGGCGCCCGGGAGGCGAGCACCCTGTCGCCGGTGTACTGGCACCAGCGGCGCGGACCGGTGAGCCGGTACGCGCAGGCGGCGGAGCTGATCGACCGGGCGACGCGGAACAGCGGCACCCTGATCCGACGGTCGGTGACGCTCATCGAGGACGGCGAGCCGGTGCCGGAGTCGTTGCCGAGGGCGGTGGCCGAGCTGGCCGAGAGCGTCCGCCTGCTCAAGGGGCAGTTCGCCGCCGGCGCGGAGCCGAATCGGTCGCGGGAGCAGGCGCTGCGGGCGGTCGGGACGGCCGGGGACGCCTATCGGGACGGTGTGGGCTTCTCCGGTGCGGTGGTGGTGGCGCAGGTCCGGACCACTGTCAGTGACCTGCTGGTCGCCACCGGCCTGACCCAGGAGGACGCGAATCACCTGGTCCGGAGGGCTTTCGGCGATCTCTGAGGGTCAGGCGGCACCCACTGGTGCCAATCGTTGGCGCATATCTGAGCCATCGCTGTTGCTGGCTGAGCCAAAGTGGTGCCATCATGGTGCCATGGAGCTGAGGTCGTACGTCGAGAACCTGCGTAACGAGTTCGCCGTGGCGGCGGAGGGTGTGGACCCGGAGGCCCGGGTGCTGGCCGAACGGCTCTTCACGCAGTTGGAGGCGGCCACCCGTCTCACGCTGCTCGAAGCGCTCTCCGACGCGGCTGACGAGATCACTCGTGACCTCGCGCCGGGCTCGGTGCACGTCCGGTTGCGCGGGCGCGAGCCCGACTTCGTGGTGACCCCGGCCAGCCCGCCGGGCGAGGTGGCGAGCGAGGCCAGCGGCCCGCCACCGCTGGCGGTGCCGGTGTCCGCGCCCGACGGTGACGAGGGCGGCACCTCGCGGATCAACCTCCGGCTGCCCGACCACCTGAAGGCCAGCGTCGAGGAGGCTGCTGGGCGCGCCGGGCTCTCGGTCAACGCCTGGCTGGTGCGCGCCGTCGCCGGCGCCGTCGGGGCGGGCGACCCGGAACGTCGTCCGCCGCGCCGGGTGGAGCCGACCTCCGGCCAGCGCTTCACCGGCTGGGCCCGTTAACTTCCCGCACCCCCTTCCGTCGCGCCGCTGACCAGCGGCAACCTTCGCCGACCACCTTCCGGGAGACCACCATGCCTGTTTTCGAGACGCCAGAACCGATTTCCGTCCAGATCGAGCTGCCGATCGGCGACGCCTGGATCGCCGCGAGCGACCGCACCGACACGGTGGTGACCGTGCGCCCCCGCGACCCGTCGAGCAAGGCCGACGTGAGCGCCGCCGACCAGAGCACCGTCGAGTTCGCCGCCGGGCAACTGGTGATCCGGGTCCCCAAGAGCTGGCGTCGCTACGGGTTCGGCCCCGGGCCGTCGGTCGACGTCCTGGTCGAGGTGCCGACCGGGTCGCGGGTGCACGCCGAGGCGTCGTGGGCGGCGTTCCGCTGCGAGGGCCGGCTCGGCGAATGCCGGATCAAGACCGGCAGCGGCATCCGGCTCGACGAGACCGGGCCGTTGGAGATCGACAGCAGCCACGGCGAGGTCGCGGTCGAGCGCGTCCTCGGACCCGCCCGGGTGAAGGCCTCGTCCGGCAAGGTGCGCATCGGCGCTGTCGACGGCACCGCCGAGATCAAGAATTCGTCCGGCGACTGCTGGATCGGCCGCAGCGGCGGCGACGTCCGGATCAACACGGCCTACGGCGACATCACCGTGGACGCGTCGCTGGCCTCGGTGACGGCGCGTACCGCCTACGGCAACCTTCGGCTGGGTGAGGTCGCCCGCGGCGCGATCGACGTGCAGACCTCCTACGGCGCCATCGAGGTCGGCATCCGTCGCGGGACCGCCGCGTGGCTCGACGTCAGCTCCAAGCACGGCCGCGTGCACAACGCGCTGGAGTCGACCGGCAGCCCGGCGCAGACCGACGAGACGGTCGAGGTCCGGGCGAACACCTCCTACGGCGACATCATGATCCGCCGCGCCTGACCCCCACCGCGCCCGATCCCGAATGAGGAGACCATGACCAGCTCCATGAACCCCGCGATCGTCGCCACCGACCTGCGCAAGTCCTACGGCGACAAGGTCGTCCTGGACGGCGTCGACCTGATGATCACCGAGGGCACGATCTTCGCGTTGCTCGGTCCGAACGGGGCCGGCAAGACCACCACCGTGCAGATCCTCTCCACCCTGATCAGGGCCGACGGCGGCGATGCGCGCATCTTCGGCCACGATCTGACCCGGGAGCCCGACGCGGTACGCGCGCTGATCGGCGTCACCGGCCAGTTCTCCGCCGTCGACAACCTGCTCACCGCCCGGGAGAACCTGACCCTGATGGCCGACCTGTGCCACCTGGGCAGGGCCGCCGGACGGCGTCGGATCGCCGACCTGCTCGACCAGTTCGACCTGACCGAGGCGGCGGCCAAGCCGGTGTCGACGTACTCCGGTGGCATGCGCCGGCGGCTCGACCTGGCGATGACCCTGGTCGGCGAGCCCCGCGTCATCTTCCTCGACGAGCCGACCACCGGCCTCGACCCGCGCAGCCGCCGGGCCATGTGGCACATCATCCGGGCGCTCGTCGCCGAGGGCGTCACCATCCTGCTCACCACGCAGTACCTGGAGGAGGCCGACCAGCTCGCCGACCGGGTGGCGTTCCTCGACCACGGCCGTCTGATCGCCGAGGGCACACCACGCGAGCTCAAGCGGCTCATACCCGGCGGTCACATCGTGTTGCAGTTCGCCGACCAGGAAGGGCTCGACTCGGCGGCCCGGACGTTGCGGGCCGCCACCCGGGACGACGCGGCGCTCACCCTCCAGGTGCCCAGTGACGGTGGGGTCGGGTCACTGCGATCCCTGCTCGACCAGCTCGACAGCGCCTCGATCAGCGTGGCCGGGCTCTCCGTGCACACCCCCGACCTCGACGACGTCTTCCTCACCCTCACCGGTCAGCCGGACACCCGGGTCGGCCGGACCCATCACGAAAGGGCTTCCGCGCGATGAGCACCCTCTCCCTCGCCGTCCGCGACTCGAGCACCATGCTGCGGCGCAACCTCCTGCACATGCGGCGGTACCCGTCGATGACGTTCCTGCTCATCGGCATCCCGATCATCATCCTGCTGCTCTTCGTCTACGTCTTCGGCGGCACGCTCGGCGCCGGCCTCGGCCCGTCCGGCGACCGCTCCCAGTACGCCAACTACGTCACCCCCGGGATCCTGCTCATCACGGTGGTCAGCGCCGCGCAGGGCACCGCCATCTCGGTCGCGATGGACATGACCGAGGGGATCATCGCCCGGTTCCGGACGATGTCGATCTTCCGACCGTCGGTCCTGACGGGTCACGTGCTGGGCAGCCTGGTCCAGACCATGCTCAGCCTCGCGGCCGTCACCGTCGTGGCGCTGCTGGTCGGGTTCCGGCCCACCGCCAATCCGGTCGAGTGGCTCGCCGCCATCGGCGTCCTCGCCATGGTCACCTTTGCGCTCACCTGGTTGTCGGTCGCCCTCGGTCTGGTCAGTGACAGCGTCGAGACGGCCAGCAACCTGCCCATGCCGCTGATCCTTCTGCCGTTCCTCGGAAGCGGGTTCGTCCCCACCGACTCCATGCCGGCCGCCGTGCGGTGGTTCGCGGACTACCAGCCCTTCACGCCCGTCATGGAGACCCTTCGCGGCCTGCTCCTGGGCACCGGGATCGGGAACAACGCCACCATCGCCGTCGTCTGGTGCGCCGTCATCACCGTGGCCTGCTTCCTCTGGGCCAAGGCGCTCTACAACCGCAACCGGACGAGCTGACCCGACCGGCGCGCGGTCTCGTCATCAGCACGCGGAACCGGCGGCTCGGCCCCAGGGGGTCGGGCCGCCGGCTCGTGGTGCCGCGAGGCCTGCGGGTGCGGCGGCGCGCGCACCTGAGCGGGCTGTGGACCTTGTGTCCCGCCACGGTCCGACCCGGGCGGCGAAGACGCCTCAAGACGTTGAATGTTATCGATAACACGGCCGCGTCGGCCGGTTGCGCGCGGCGCGGGCCGCCCGTGCGGAGCGCTCACCCATGAGCCCGCATGGTCATTGCCGGCAGTGGCGCGGATCCGAGCGGGGGAACGCGTGGGCCCGATGATGTTATCGCTGCCATTGCCACCGAAAGTTTAGGTGGTCGCTATCGGACGGTCGTCCCGCAGTGTCCGGCGCGCCGTACCCGTCGCCCCGCCCGTCGACGGCCATCCGGTGGGTATCCGTCCCGCGCCGAGGCCCCGTTCGGCACCTGGTCGGCGCACTTGCCGTCGGAATGGTGCGCTTTGCACCGGTCCGCTATCAACCCTCCCGAGTCGGTCCGCCTTCCGCGTTCCGTTACGGAGCTGTTGCGGCTAGATGTCTTGACGAGGCTGGATGTGAGCGTTAACACTATCCCCGTTAACGGTGGAGGTGAACATGAACCGTGTGGACGGAGCTGACGACCGCTATGTCGTCGGTGTCGATTACGGCACCCTGTCCGGGCGAGCTCTGGTGGTCCGTGTCGGCGATGGTGCCGAACTGGGGACCGCGGTGCACGAATATGGCGATGGCGTGATCAGCACGGCGCTGCCGGGAGGTCGAGCGCTACCCCCGGACTGGGCCCTGCAGAACCCGCAGGACTACCGCGACGTGCTGCGGTACGCCGTCCCGGCGGCGGTGTCCGCCGCGGGGGTGGACCCGGCGGCGGTGGTCGGCATCGGCATCGACTTCACCGCCTGCACCGTGCTGCCGACGCTCGCCGACGGCACTCCGCTGTGCGAGACGCCCGAGCTGCGCGACCGACCGCACGCCTGGGTCAAGCTGTGGAAGCACCACGCCGCGCAGCCGCACGCCGACCGGATCAACGCGCTGGCCCACGAGCGGGCCGAGCCGTGGATCGGCCGGTACGGCGGCAAGATCTCCGCCGAGTGGCAGTACGCCAAGGGCCTGCAGCTCCTGGAGGAGGACCCGGAGGTCTACGACCGGGCCGAGCGATTCATCGAGGCGGCCGACTGGATCGTCTGGCAGCTCTGCGGCACCGAGACCCGCAATGTCTGCACGGCCGGATACAAGGGCATCCTGCAGGACGGTCAATATCCCGCCAAGGACTTCCTGACCGCGCTCAACCCCAACTTCGGTGACTTCGTGGCCAAGTTGGACGGCCCGTTGCTGCCCCTCGGTGCCCGCGCCGGCTCGCTCACCGCCCAGGCCGCCGCATGGACCGGTCTGCCGGAGGGGATCGCGGTGGCCGTCGGCAACGTCGACGCGCACGTCACCGCGGCGTCCGCGCAGGCGGTGCAGCCCGGTCGGCTGGTCGCCATCATGGGCACCTCGACCTGCCACGTGGTCAACGGCGCGGAGGTCGCCGAGGTGGCCGGCATGTGTGGTGTCGTGGACGGCGGCATCAGCCCCGGCGCGTGGGGTTACGAGGCCGGGCAGAGCGGTGTCGGCGACATCTTCGGCTGGTTCGTCGAGCACGCCGCCCCGGCCGGCACCGACTCGCACGAGCGCCTCACCGAGCTGGCCGCGAGTCAGCCCGTCGGCGCGCACGGCCTGATCGCGCTGGACTGGTGGAACGGCAACCGGTCCCTGCTGGTCAACCACGACCTCAGCGGCATGATCGTCGGGATGACCCTGGCCACCCGGCCACAGGACATCTACCGGGCCCTGCTGGAGTCCACCGCGTACGGCACCCGGATGATCATCGAGGCGTTCGTCGACGCCGGAGTCCCGGTGAACGACCTGGTGATCGCCGGTGGTCTGACCAACAACGCGCTGCTGATGCAGATCTACGCCGACGTGACCAGGCGTCCGCTGAACATCATCGCCTCGTCGCAGGGGCCGGCACTGGGCTCGGCGATCCACGCCGCGGTCGCCGCCGGTGAGTTCCCCTCGATCCACGAGGCGTCGCAGGCGATGGGTCGGGTGCACGAGGCCGTCTACCGCCCGGACCCCGAGCGGGCCCGCGCCTACGACGCCCTCTACGCCGAGTACCGGGCGCTGCACGACCACTTCGGTCGTGGCGGCAACGACGTCATGCTCCGCCTGCGGGCGATCCGCAACGCGGCGGTCGAGACCGCCGCCACCCCGCACGAGACCCCGCTGGAGGTGGTGGCGTGAACGCCGAGGTGACCCGACAGATCGCCGAGCTGCGCGAGACCGTCGCCCGCCTGCACGCCGAGCTGACCCGGTACAACCTGGTCGCCTGGACGTCCGGCAACGTCTCCGCGCGGGTTCCCGGCCAGGACCTGATGGTGATCAAGCCGAGTGGGGTGAGCTACGACGACCTCACCGCGTCCACGATGGTGGTGTGCGACCTCGACGGCGTTCTCGTCGAGGGCGACTTCGCCCCGTCCAGCGACACCGCCGCCCACGCCTACGTCTACCGGGCCATGCCCGAGGTCGGCGGTGTCGTCCACACGCACAGCTCGTACGCGACCGCCTGGGCGGCGTGTGGCGAGCCGATTCCCTGCCACCTCACCGCGCAGGCCGACGAGTTCGGCGGGGAGATCCCGATCGGTCCGTTCGCGCTGATCGGCGGTGACGACATCGGCAAGGGCATCGTGGCCACGCTCGCCGGGCACCGTTCGCCGGCGGTGCTGATGCGCAACCACGGCGTGTTCACCATCGGCCGCGACGCCCGCGCGGCGGTCAAGGCGGCGGTGATGTGTGAGGACGTGGCCCGGACCGCGCACCTGGCCCACACCCTCGGGCGGCCGGTCCCGATGGCACAGGCCGACATCGACTCACTCTACGACCGCTACCAGAACGTCTACGGCCAACAACCAGTCGCACCGGCGGGTTCCTGACCCTCACCGAACCCCGGGACCCGTCGGTCTGCACCACGCGCACCAGCACGCACCACCCGCGTACGCCGCTCTTTCGCACCTCGGCGGTCGGCGCGGTCACCCACCACATCCACCAAGGAGATTCGATGGGAAAGATGCGAACGCAGTCCGCTCCGTGGCGTGCTGCCGCGGTCCTCGCCAGCGTGCTGCTGGTCGGCGGCGTGGCGGCCTGCGGTAACAGCGACACCGGCGGCGGCGGGTCCAAGGACGACGGCAAGATCACGATGGGCTTCTCCCAGGTCGGTGCGGAGAGCGGGTGGCGTACCGCGAACACCACCTCGATCAAGGAGTCCGCCGCCGCCGCGGGGATCGAGCTGAAGTTCGACGACGCTCAGCAGAAGCAGGAAAACCAGATCAAGGCGATCCGCAACTACATCCAGCAGAAGGTCGACGTGATCGCCTTCTCGCCGGTGGTGGAGTCCGGATGGGACACCGTGCTCAAGGAGGCCAAGGACGCCGACATCCCGGTCATCCTGACCGACCGCTCGGTGGACTCGGCGGACAAGTCGTTGTACAAGACCTTCCTCGGCTCGGACTTCGTCAAGGAGGGCCGGCTCGCCGGTGAGTGGCTGGTCGAGCAGAAGAAGAGCGCGTCGGGCCCGGTGAACATCGTCGAGCTGCAGGGCAACACCGGCGCGGCGCCGGCGAACGACCGCAAGAAGGGCTTCGGTGAGGCGATCGCCGCCAACCCGAACCTGAAGATCATCGCCTCGCAGCCGGGTGACTTCACCCGGGCCGGCGGCAAGCAGGTCATGGAGCAGTTCCTCAAGGCGTACCCGAAGATCGACGTGCTGTTCGCGCACAACGACGACATGGGTCTGGGCGCGCTCGAGGCGATCACCGCGGCCGGCAAGACGCCCGGCAAGGACATCACCATCATCACGGTCGACGCCGTCAAGGATGGCATGCAGGCTCTCGCCGACGGGAAGTTCAACTTCATCGCGGAGTGCAGCCCGCTGCTCGGCCCGCAGCTGATGGACCTGGCCAAGAAGGTCCACGCGGGCCAGGAGGTGCCGGCTCGGATCGAGACCGAGGAGACCACCTTCACCCAGGAGCAGGCGAAGGAAGCTCTGCCCAACCGTAAGTACTGATCGACGACGGGGCCGCCGCGCTCGCGTGGCGGCCCCGCCGCGTCGCCTCCCTACCCGAAACGGACCGGGCTTGGCCCGCGACGACCTCCTTACCACGCCCGCCCGAGCGACCCCAGAGGCGACCGGGCGGGCGTCGCGGGGGCGTGGCGGCCCTTCCGTGTCGACAACCCAGAAGAGGTCTGATGGGATGACGGATAGCCGTCCGGTCCTGACGATGACCGGGATCAGCAAGTCCTTCCCCGGGGTGCGCGCACTCCACGACGTCAACTTCCGGCTCTTCCCCGGCGAGGTGCACGCCCTGATGGGCGAGAACGGCGCCGGCAAGTCGACCCTCATCAAGGTGCTCACCGGTGTCTACGACACCGACGAGGGCGCGATCACCCTCCACGACGAGCCCGTGTCGTTCACCGGGCCGATGCAGGCGACCGCCGCCGGTGTGAGCACCGTTTTCCAGGAGGTCAACCTCTGCACCAACCTCTCGGTGGCGGAGAACATCTTCATCGGCCGTGAGCCTCGCCTTTTCGGCGCCGTCCGCTGGGGCGAGGTTCGCCGCCGCGCCCGAGCCCTGCTGGCCCGCCTCGACCTCGACCTCGACGTCAGCGCGCCGCTCGGCTCGTACTCCCTGGCGATCCAGCAGATGGTCGCCATCGCCCGCGCGATCGACATCAAGGCCCGGGTGCTGATCCTGGACGAGCCGACGTCCAGCCTCGACGCCGACGAGGTGGCGCAGCTGTTCCGGATCATGCGGCAGCTGCGCGACGAGGGCATCGCCATCCTGTTCGTGACCCACTTCCTCGACCAGGTCTACGAGATCGCCGACCGGATCACCGTGCTGCGCAACGGCGGGCTGGTCGGCGAGTACCTCACCACCGAGCTGCCCCAGCTCTCCCTGGTCGAGAAGATGATCGGCAAGGAGCTCGACGTCCTGGAGGGCATCGAGGAGCACTCCCGGCGGGACCTGGCCACCCTGGAGGAGGGCACCCCCCTGGTGGCGGTGTCGAACTTCGGTCGGGCGGGCGCTGTCGAGCCGTTCAGCCTCACCATCCACGCCGGCGAGGTGGTGGGCCTGGCCGGCCTGCTGGGCTCGGGGCGTACCGAGGTCGCGCGGTTGTTGTTCGGGGCCGACCGGAGCGACGGGGGTCAGGTAGCTGTCGACGGCACGGCGAGCAGCCTGCGCACCCCCGCCCAGGCGATCGACCACGGCGTGGGCTTCTGCTCGGAGAACCGCCGAGCGGAGGGGATCGTCGCCGACCTGTCGGTGCGCGAGAACATGATCCTCGCCATGCAGGCGTCGCGCGGCTGGCTGCGGCCCATTCCGCGTCGTCGCCAGGACGAGCTGGTCGACAAGTACGTCAAGGCCCTCAACATCCGGCCCGCCGACCCGGAGGTTCCGGTCCGCAACCTCTCCGGCGGCAACCAGCAGAAGGTGCTCCTGGCGCGGTGGCTGATCACCGAGCCCCGGCTGCTGATCCTCGACGAGCCGACGCGGGGCATCGACATCGGCGCGAAGACCGAGATCCAGAAGCTCGTGACGCAGCTGTCCGACGGCGGCATGGCGGTGCTGTTCATCTCCGCCGAGCTGGAGGAGGTGCTGCGCCTGAGCCACAAGGTGGCCGTGATGCGGGACCGGCAGATGGTCGCGCAGCTCGCCAACGACGAGAGCCTCGACGCCGACCGCGTCATGCAGACCATCGCCAGCGGATCCCACCGGGAGGAGGCAGACCGATGAACGACACCATGAGCCGCTATCGGACGATGACCGGACACCGGCTGTTCTGGCCCGCCGCCGTGCTGTTCGTCATGCTCGCCGCGAACACGATCTACCGGCCCGGGTTCCTGTCCATCGAGCTCAAGGACGGGCACCTGTACGGGACGCCGATCGACATCCTGCGGCTGAGCGCACCGCTGATCCTCGTCGCGCTGGGCATGACCCTGGTCATCTCGACCGGCGGCATCGACCTGTCGGTCGGCTCGCTCTGCGCGATCAGCGGCGCGATCGCCTGCATGTACATCAGCAAGCAGCCCGACCAGAGCAGCATTGCCGTGGTGGCGACCGCCCTCGCGATGGCGATGGGGGTCTCGCTCGTGCTCGGCGCCTGGAACGGCGTGCTGGTGGCCGTGATCGGCATCCAACCGATCATCGCCACCCTGATCCTGATGGTCGCCGGCCGGGGCCTCGCCCAGTTGATCACCGAGGGTCAGATCATCACCATCAACTCCGAGCCGTACCGGGCGATCGGCCTGGGCCACGCGTTGACCCTGCCGCTGGCCATCTTCATCGCTCTCGCCGCGGCACTGCTCGTCGCCGCGTTCACCCGTCGCACCGCGCTCGGCATGATCATCGAGTCGGTGGGCGGCAACTCGGTGGCCAGCCGGCTGGCCGGCATCCGGTCCGGCCGGGTCATCTTCCTCGCGTACGTGATCAGCGCCGCGTGTGCCGCGGTCGCCGGTTTCATGATGACCGCCAACGTCTCCAGCGCCGACGGCAACGCCGCCGGCCTCTGGGTCGAGCTGGACGCGATCCTCGCTGTCGTCATCGGCGGCACCTCCCTCGCAGGTGGCCGGTTCTTCCTCAGCGGCACCATCATCGGCGCGCTGATCATCCAGACCCTGACCACCACCGTGTACGCGATGGACATCTCGCCGCAGACGTCGCTGCTGTTCAAGGCGGTCGTCGTCATCGCCGTCTGCCTCATCCAGGCGCCGGCCTTCCGGGCCCGGTTCACCCGCCGCAGGCGCAACGCCCCGCCGCCCGCCCCCGTCGCCGACAAGCCGAAGGAGCAGGTGCCGGCATGACCACTGGAACGCTTACCGCCGGTCGTAACCGGTTCCGGCTGCCGAGGAAGCAGATACCGGTGCTGGCGACGCTCGCCCTGCTGCTGGTGATGTACGGCATCGGTGTCTCGCAGTACACGGCGTTCTCCAACGTCCAGGTCATCTTCAACGTGTTCATCGACAACGGCTTCCTGCTCGTCGTCGCGGTGGGCATGACCTTCGTGATCCTCACCGGTGGCATCGACCTGTCGGTCGGTTCGGTCGTCGCCATGACGGCGATGGTGTCGGCCGCGCTGCTGCAGGACGGCATGCCGGCGGCGCTGGTGCTCGTCATCGCGCTGCTCATCGGCCCGACGCTCGGTCTGCTGATGGGCTGCGTCATCCACTTCTTCGAGATCCAGCCGTTCATCGTCACGCTCGCCGGGATGTTCTTCGCCCGGGGCATGTGCACGTTCATCTCCGGCGCGTCGATCCCGATCACCGACGGTTTCTGGACGGCGATGTCGCAGGAGCGGATCGGGAACCCCCGCGGCAACTTCGTGTCGATCAGCGTGCTGATCGCCTTCGTGGTGGTCGCCATCGCCGCGTACGTGCTGGCCTACACCCGGTTGGGGCGCAACGTGTACGCCATCGGCGGCAACCCGCAGTCGGCGCTGCTGATGGGCCTGCCGGTGGGGCGGACCCGGATCGCCGTCTACACGATCAGTGGTCTGTGCTCGGCCATCGGCGGGATCCTGCTGTCCTTCTACACCCTCTCCGGCGCGCCGCTGATCGCCGTGGGGATGGAACTGGACGTCATCGCCGCCGTCGTCATCGGTGGCACGGTGCTCACCGGCGGCGCGGGTTACGTCTTCGGCACGGTACTCGGCGTGCTGGTCCTGGGCGTGATCCAGACCCTCATCACCTTCGATGGGAGCCTCAACTCCTGGTGGACCAAGATCGTGATTGGCGGCCTGCTCTTCGCGTTCATCCTCCTACAGCGCCTCATCGGAATCCGTTACAAGTGACCGCCCCTCTCGCGGAAGGCAACCCCATGGCACCACACACCGAACCCGAGATCTGGTTCCTCACCGGCAGCCAAGGCATGTACGGCGAGGAGACGCTCCGCCAGGTGGCTGAGCAGTCCCGCCAGATCGCGGCAGCACTCGACGACTCACCGCAGATTCCCGCCCGCGTGGTCTGGAAGCCCGTCCTGACCAACAGCGGTGAGATCCTGCAGGTCTGCCGGGATGCCGCCGCCCAGGGTGCCGTCGGGGTGATCGCCTGGATGCACACGTTCTCGCCGGCCAAGATGTGGATCTCCGGTCTGGACGCGTTGCAGACACCGCTGCTGCACCTGCACACCCAGGCGAACGTTCTGCTGCCGTGGAACGACATCGACATGGATTTCATGAACCTGAACCAGGCCGCCCACGGCGACCGCGAGTTCGGGTACATCCAGACGCGCCTCGGTGTGGCGCGTAAGACGGTGGCCGGGCACGTCAGCGACCCTCGGGTGACCACCCGCATCGGGGCGTGGGCGCGGGCCGCGCTGGGGTGGTCGGCGATGCGGTCGCTGCGCCTGGCCCGCTTCGGTGACAACATGCGCGACGTCGCCGTGACCGAGGGCGACAAGGTCGAGGCCGAGCTGCGGTTCGGGGTCTCGGTCAACACCTACGGCGTCAACGACCTGGTCGAGGTGGTCGGCGAGGTCACCGACGCGCAGGTGGACGACCTGGTCAAGGAGTACCAGGACACCTACCGCATCGTCGGCGGGCTGCTGCCCGGCGGTGATCAGCACGACGCGTTGCGCTACGCCGCGCGCCTGGAGTTGGGAATGCGCGCCTTCCTGGACGCGGGCGGGTTCCGGGCCTTCACGACGAACTTCGAGGATCTCGGTGGGCTGCGTCAGCTGCCGGGCATCGCCGTGCAGCGGCTGATGGCGGACGGCTACGGCTTCGGCGGCGAGGGTGACTGGAAGACCTCGGTCCTGGTCCACACCCTCAAGGCGATGTCGGTGGGGGCGAGTGGCGGCACCTCGTTCATGGAGGACTACACCTACGACCTCACCCCGGGCAACGAGCTGGTGCTCGGCGCCCACATGCTGGAGGTCTGCCCGACCATCGCGTCGGACGTGCCCAACGTGGAGATCCACCCGCTGAGCATCGGTGGCCGGGAGGACCCGGTCCGGCTGGTGTTCGACGCCGCGCCCGGTCCGGCGGTGGTGCTCGGGTTGGCCGACATGGGGGAGCGGTTCCGGCTCGTGGCCAACGAGATCGACGTGGTGTCCCCGCCGCAGCCGCTGCGCCGGTTGCCGGTCGCCCGGGCGGTGTGGCGTCCGCGCCCCGACCTGCCGGTCTCGGCCGAGGCGTGGATCACCGCCGGCGCCCCGCACCACACGGTGCTGTCGCAGGCGGTGGGCGTGGAGGAGCTGCACGACCTGGCGGAGATGAGCCGCACCGAGCTCGTCGTCATCGACGCCGAGACGCAGCCGCGCCGCTTCGCCGACGAGATCCGCTGGAACCAGGCCTACTACCGGCTGGCCCGCGGCTTCTGATTCGCGCGCCCTGATCGCGCTCGACACGGGTGGTCCATCCCTGCCTGCGGCTGGGGTGGACCACCCGTTCGCGTGTGGTCCCGGCGTGCCGCGAGGCGGCCGTGTTACGGCTTGACTAACAGCATGTTATCGCTCACAGTCTATAGCCAAGATGGTCGATGTCATTGACTGTCCGGCCACGCGCTCGTTCCACCTCTCCCGGTTGCGGCAGCTCATCGCCGCAACCGTCGGGCTGACGGTGTTAGCGATCACATGGCCGGACGTCGGTCAGCTCGGTGCCCCGCCCGGTGCCGCGGACGCGACCCAGATCGCTCGGTTGACGTCAGCAGAGGAGGATCATGCTTTCCATCGGTCGGGTTCCCCGGGGTGCGCCGCGTCGGCGCGGGTGGCTGTCGAGACTTGCTGTCGCCGCGATGACACTGGTGGTCGGTGGCGCGGCCGCAGCCGTCGCCTCGGCGCCCGCGTCAGCGGCGACTGTCGACACCAGTGCCTGGTACGTGTTGGTGAACCGCAACAGCGGCAAGGCCCTGGACGTGTACAACCTGGCGACCAACGACGGCGCGCGGATCACGCAGTGGACCCGCAACAACGGTAACCAGCAGCAGTGGCAGTTCGTCGACTCCGGTGGTGGCTACTACCGGGTGAAGTCGCGGCTCTCCGGCAAGGTGCTCGACGTCTCGGGCTTCTCGACCGCCAACGGCGGCAGCATCGTGCAGTGGAGCGACACCAACGGCACCAACCAGCAGTTCCGGTTGGCCGACTCCGACGGCGGCTACGTCCGGCTGATCAACCGGAACAGCAACAAGGTGATGGAGGTGCAGAGCGCCTCGACCGCCGACGGCGGCAACATCGTGCAGTACGACGACTGGAACGGCACCAACCAGCAGTGGCAGTTCGTCCGCGTCGACGGCGGTACCAACCCCACCACGCCGCCGCCGTCGAACGGCACGTACTCGAACCCGGTGGTCTGGCAGGACTTCGCCGACGTCGACATCATCCGGGTGGACAACGCCTACTACATGTCGGCGTCCACCATGCACTACTCGCCGGGCGCGCCGGTCCTGCGCTCCTACGACCTGGTCAACTGGGAGTTCGCCGGCCACTCCGTGCCCCGGCTCGACTTCGGGTCGAAGTACGACATGAGCGGCGGTAACGCGTACGTCGACGGGATCTGGGCGTCGACGCTGAACTACCGGCCGAGCAACCGGACGTACTACTGGGCCGGGTGCATCGACTTCGCGCAGACCCACATCTACACCGCGGCCGCCGTCGACGGCGCCTGGAGCAAGCACACCACCATCCCCAACTGCTACTACGACGCCGGGATGCTGATCGACGACAACGACACCATGTACGTGGCGTACGGCAACGGGACCATCAGCGTCGCCCAGCTCTCGGCCGACGGGAAGTCCCAGGTGCGCGCGCAGCAGGTGTACCAGACGCCGTCGAGCATCGGGACGCTGGAAGGTGCCCGGTTCTACAAGCGCAACGGCGCCTACTACATCTGGCTCACCCGCCCGGCCAACGGCCAGTACGTGCTGAAGTCGACGAACGGTCCGTTCGGCCCGTACGAGCAGCGTCAGGTCCTGCTCAACCTGCCCGGTCCGATCTCCGGCGGCGGTGTGCCGCACCAGGGCGGTCTGGTGCAGACCCAGAATGGCGACTGGTACTACATGTCCTTCGTTGACGCGTACCCCGGTGGTCGGATGCCGGCCCTGGCGCCGATCACCTGGACCGGCGACGGTTGGCCGGTGTTGCAGACGGTCAACGGCGCGTGGGGCAGCTCGTACCCGAAGCCGAACCTGCCGGCGCCGCCCCGGGCGGTCAAGCCGCTCACCGGCACCGACACCTTCGCCGGCACCACGCTGGGCCCGCAGTGGGAGTGGAACCACAACCCGGACAACAGCAAGTGGTCGGTCAACAACGGCCTGAACCTGCAGACCGCCACCGTCACCGGCGACCTGTACAAGGCGCGCAACACGGTGACCCACCGCATCCAGGGCCCCACCTCGACCGGGACCATCGAGTTGGACTACTCCACCATGCGCGACGGTGATCGCACCGGCCTGGCGGTGCTGCGCAACTCGTCAGCCTGGATCGGCATCCGCCGGGACAACGGGTCCACCCGGCTGGTCATGCAGAACGGCCTGACGATGGACGGCAGCTGGAACACCACCAGCACCGGCAGCGAGGTGGCGAGCACCGCCATCTCCGGTGGCCGGATCTGGTTGCGCGCCAACGCCGACATCAGACCCGGCTCCGGCCGGCAGGCCCGTTTCTCGTACAGCACCGACGGGGTCAACTTCACCTCGTTCGGCAACGCCCTGACGTTGGAGAACAACTGGCAGTTCTTCATGGGCTACCGGTTCGCCATCTTCAACCACGCGACACAGGCGCTCGGTGGCGCGGTCACCGTGCGGCGATTCGACCTGACGACGCCGTGACACCAGTCACACGACGTCCGGTCTGACCGGTGGCGCCGGCCGCGCACGCCGTACGGCATGTCGAGTCGGCGCCACCGTGTCGGGCCCGCGCCGGCCTGCTCCACGCTCTGTCCAGGAGCGCGGGCGGGCCGGCGTCCCACGTCGGGGGCCGTGCGCCGCACCGGCTGGCGCGCACCTCCGGCGGGGACCGGGTGGTACGGCGTGGGCGGGTTGCGCAGACCCGACAGAGCCATGCCGTGTTCAGGACGGTTGCTGGCGTAGACTGTCGGCGATCCAGCGCTGGTCACCTGGGATTCAGCACCGGCGTGGTGACTGAGCGAGGGGGATCGGGCCGGGCCGCTCCAGTCGACGTCGACGGGCCGCGGGCCGGAGATGTAGCGGGGGGAGTGAAATGGCCGTCCACGGTCCCGCGATGACGGACGTTGCTCGTCTCGCCGGTGTCTCCCATCAGACGGTGTCGCGGGTGCTCAACGGGCATCCCAACGTCCGTGAGCAGACCCGGCTTCGGGTACGAGCGGCGATCGCCGAACTCGGCTACCGCCCCAACGGCGCGGCGCGCGCCCTGGTGACCGGCCGATCACAGGTCATCGGCGTGGTCGCGCAGAACACGACGCTCTACGGTCCGGCGTCGCTGCTGGCCGCGTTGGAGCAGACCGCCGCGGAGGAGGGCTTCGCGGTCAGCGTCGGCAGCGTGCGCAATCTCGACCACCGGTCCATCTCGGCGGCCGTCGAGCGGCACCTGTCGCACCGGGTCGCCGGCATCGTGGTCATCGCCCCGGTCGAGTCGGCCGGTGAGGCGTTGGAGCGCCTGCCCAAGGACGTCCCGCTGGTCACCGTCGACGGCGACCCGAGCCGGCCGGTGCCGCTGGTGACTGTCGACCAGGTGGCGGGAGCCCGGGCGGCCACGCAACATCTCCTCGACGCAGGGCACCGCACCGTCTGGCACGTCTCCGGGCCGACCGACTGGTTCGACAGCGTCGGCCGGATCGACGGCTGGCGGCAGGCGCTGCTGGCCGCCGGGCTGGATCCGCCGCCGCCGATGCCGGGGGACTGGTCGGCCGCGTCGGGCTACCGGTGCGGGCAGATGTTGGCGCGGATGCCGGAGGTCACCGCCGTCTTCACCGCCAACGACCATCTCGCGTTGGGCGTGCTGCGGGCGCTGCACGAGTTCGGCCGGCGGGTGCCGGACGAGATCAGTGTGGTCGGCTTCGACGACGTGCCGGAGGCGGCGTACTTCATTCCGCCGCTGACCACCGTCCGACCGGACTTCGACGCGGTGGCGCGGGCGAGCCTGCAGATGTTGCTGTCGCAGATCGAGTCGGGCACCGGCGGGGCGCTGCGGCAGACCGTCGCCCCGGCTCTGGTCGCCCGCCAGAGTGTCGCCCCACCGCGCTGACGACCAGAGGTGCCCCTGCGGCGGGAATCGCTCCCGCCGCGGCTGCCCGCTGAGCGGGTGCGGGTGCGGCCGGGGGTGCGG
The DNA here is from genome assembly GCF_029809455.1 of Micromonospora sp. DH14. Classification (NCBI taxonomy): domain Bacteria; kingdom Bacillati; phylum Actinomycetota; class Actinomycetes; order Micromonosporales; family Micromonosporaceae; genus Micromonospora; species Micromonospora sp. DH14. The sequence goes on from NZ_JARVKT010000017.1 coordinate 26,937, forward strand.
GCCGGCGTCGGCGTGCGGCAATTTCCGGCTTCGTGACCGATAAGACGCGTCTCGATGCGTGGCGGAGTGTAGTCAATCGACCTCGGACGATGCGGCGTCGTGAAGGTATTGAACCTCGTGAAATGTCGCCGTAACATGATGGGCGTCTCTGTTAACGCTAACAAAAATTGGCGTACGACTATCGGCGCACCAACCGGAGATCGTAGTCACGGCCGGGCGCCACCGACAAGGAGGCTCGATGAACCGCACTACCCGAGGTCGTCGCTGGGGGAGCGTACTGGCCGCCGGAATACTGCTCGCCGGCGCACTGGTCGGCCTTCGCGCCACGACGGCGCAGGCACTGGACAACGGCGTGGCGCGCACTCCCCCCATGGGGTGGAATTCGTGGAACTCGTTCGGCTGCAACATCAACGAGGCGCTGATCCGGCAGACGGCGGACGCGATCGTCAGCAGCGGTATGCGGGACCTGGGCTACAACTACGTCGTCGTCGACGACTGTTGGTTCAACCCCAACCGGGACTCATCCGGCAACATCCAGGGCGACCCCGGTCGGTTCCCCAGTGGCATGAAGGCGCTCGGCGACTACCTGCACGCCCGGAACCTGAAGTTCGGCCTCTACCAGGTGCCGGTCGACAAGACCTGCGCGCAGTACTTCGGCGCCTACCCGGGCGCGACCGGCAGCCGCGGTCACGAGGTGCAGGACGCGCGCCAGTTCGCCGCCTGGGGCGTCGACTTCCTCAAGTACGACTGGTGCTCGCCGGAGGGCAGCATCAACGACCAGGTGGCCACCTTCGCCAAGATGCGTGACGCGCTGGCCGCCACCGGCCGGCCGATCGTCTACAGCATCAACCCCAACAGCATCCACGCCAAGACCGGCCCGCAGCGCAACTGGGGCGACGTGGCCAACATGTGGCGAACCACCGAGGACATCACCAACGCGTGGGACACCGGCCAGACCAACGGCTACCCGATGGGCATCCAGAACATCATCAACGTGACCGTTCCGCTGGCGTCGTACGCGAGGCCGGGTGGGTTCAACGACCCGGACATGATGGAGGTCGGCCGCGGTGGCATGAACGACACGGAGATGCGCAGCCACTTCGCGATGTGGGCGATCATGGCGTCTCCGCTGATCGCCGGCAACGACGTGCGGAACATGAACGCCGCGACGCAGACCATCCTCAAGAACGCCAACCTGATCGCGATCAACCAGGACTCGCTCGGGTTGCAGGGGACGCAGGTGTCGTTCGACGGCACGCGTCGGGTGCTGGCCAAGCGGCTCGCCAACGGTGACGTCGCCGTCGCCCTGTTCAACCAGGGCGGCTCGACGACGACGATCTCGACCACCGCCGCGGCCATCGGCAAGTCCGGCTCGTCGTTCACGCTGGTGGACGCGTGGACCGGCGGCACCAGCTCCAGCAGCGGGACCATCAGCGCCAGCGTCCCGGCGCACGGCACCGTGGTGTACCGGGTCAGCGGTGGCGGGACGACTCCTCCGACGACGCCGCCGCCGACCACGTCGAGTGCGTACGCCAGCGCGGCCTCCGGGCGCTGCCTCGACGTGCCGAACAGCAACACGACCAACGGCACCCAGCCGGTCATCTGGGACTGCAACGGCGCCGCCAACCAGCGCTGGACCCGCAGCGGTCAGACCCTGCAGGCCCTCGGTAAGTGCCTGGACGCGCCCCTCAACGCCACGGCCGGCGTCAAGGTGCAGATCTGGGACTGCAACGGCGGGACCAACCAGCAGTGGGCGGTCAACGCCAACGGCACGATCAGCGCCACGCAGTCGGGGCTCTGCCTGGACGTCAACAACAACGGCACCGCCAACGGCACCACGGTGATCCTCTGGACCTGCACCGGTGCGGCGAACCAGCGGTGGTCGCAGCGGTAGCCGATCGGGTCCGCCGGCCGACGGGGCCCCGGCGACCCACCTGACCCGGCGGTAGTGCTGGTGCCCGCGGACGGCAGACGTCGTCCGCGGGCACCGGTCTGTCGGTGCCGTGGACGACCACGCTGAGTTGTCGCGTCCTGCCCTTCCGGCTGGTCGGTCGTATGGCTACGCTCGCCTGGATGCTCCGTTACGAGACCGTGACACCGGTATTTCGGATCAGGTGTTGACGCAATGTTTGTGAGCGCTAACACTACCCGAAAGATGACAGTTGGCCCCGGGCAGTCGGCGGGGGAGTCCTGAGAGGAGAAGCCGGTGGGCAGGAAATTCCTGGTTGCTCTCGGCGGCGCGGCACTCGCGCTGAGCTTGGCGGCATGCAGCGGCGGGGGTGCGGGCAGCGGTGAGAAGACCGGCGACGAGAAGCCCAGCGATCTGACCATCGGCGTGTCGATGCCGACCCAGACCTCGGAGCGGTGGATCGCCGACGGCAACGCGGTGAAGTCGAAGCTCGAGGCCAAGGGTTACAAGGTCGACCTCCAGTACGCCGGCGACGACATCCCCACGCAGTCGCAGCAGGTCGACCAGATGATCACCCAGGGCGCGGATGTCCTCATCCTCGCGGCGATCGACGGCACGGCGCTCAGCAGCCAGCTGCAGGCCGCCGCGGCCGCGAAGATCCCGGTCATCTCCTACGACCGGCTGATCCGCGGCAGCAAGGACGTCGACTTCTACGTCAGCTTCGACAACTACAAGGTCGGCGTCGCCCAGGGCACCGCCCTGCTGGTCGGTCTCGGCCTGCTGAACAAGGACGGCACGAAGGGCACGGCCAAGGGGCCGCTGAACGTCGAGCTCTTCGCCGGGTCGCTGGACGACAACAACACCCAGTACTTCTTCAGCGGCGCGATGGACACCCTGAAGCCGTTCATCGAGGACGGCACGCTGGTCGTCAAGTCCAAGCAGACCACCCCCGAGCAGGTCGCCACCCTGCGGTGGCAGCAGGAGACCGCGCAGAAGCGGATGGAGAACCTGCTCACCTCCAGCTACAACGACGGCTCCAAGGTCGACGGGGTGCTGTCGCCGTACGACGGCATCTCCCGGGGCATCATCACCGCCCTGCAGAACGCCGGCTACGGCAAGGGCGCGAAGAAGCTCCCGGTCGTGACCGGCCAGGACGCGGAGATCGCCTCGATCAAGCTGATCAACGACGGCGTGCAGAGCTCCACGGTCTTCAAGGACACCCGACTGCTGGCCGAGCAGGCCGTGAACGCGGCCGAGGCGTTCCTGCAGAAGAAGCAGCCGCAGGCCAACGACACCGAGACGTACAACAACGGCGTCAAGGTCGTCCCGGCGTACCTGCTGCCGATCGCGACCGTCTACAAGGACGACATCAAGGCGACGCTGATCGACTCCGGCTACTGGACGGCGGAAGAGGTCGCCGCCGGTCAGGCCAAGAAGTAAGCCACTCGTCGGGCCCGGCGGTCATCCGCCGGGCCCGACGCCTGGGCGTGTACCGCGTCCAGACCTGACGGAGGACAGTGACCATGGACGACACCATCCTCGAGATGCGTCGCATCACCAAGACCTTCCCCGGCGTGACCGCGCTGGAGGACGTCACCCTCGCAGTGCGCCGCGGCGAGATCCACGCCATCTGCGGTGAGAACGGCGCCGGCAAGTCCACCCTGATGAAGGTGCTGTCCGGCGTCTACCCGTCCGGCTCGTACGACGGCGAGATTCTCTTCGACGGCAAGCCGATGCAGTTCCGCGGCATCCGCGACAGCGAGGCCAACGGCATCGTCATCATCCACCAGGAGCTCGCCCTGGTGCCGTACCTGTCGATCGCGGAGAACATCTTCCTCGGCAACGAGCGGCGTGGCCGCAGCGGGCTCATCGACTGGAACTTCGCCAACGCCGAAGCGGCGAAGCTGCTGGCATCCGTCGGGCTGCACGAGAACCCGGTCACCCCGGTCATCCAGCTCGGCGTCGGCAAGCAGCAGCTGGTGGAGATCGCCAAGGCGCTGTCGAAGAAGGTGCGCCTGCTCATCCTGGACGAGCCGACGGCCGCGCTCAACGACATCGACTCGGCGCACCTGCTCGACCTGCTGCGGGCCCTCAAGGAGCAGGGCATCACCTGCATCATGATCTCGCACAAGCTCAACGAGATCACCGCCATCGCCGACTCCACCACGGTGATCCGCGACGGGCGCGCGGTGGAGACCCTCGACATGACGTCCGACGACGTGAACCAGCAGCGGATCATCCGGGGCATGGTCGGGCGCGACCTGGACAGCTTCTACCCCGACCGCGAGTCGTCCCCCGGTGACGAGGTCCTGCGCATCGAGGACTGGACGGTGCGGCACCCGGTCCAGGACCGGATGGTCGTCGAGGGCGTCGGCCTGTCCGTACGCGCCGGCGAGGTCGTCGGCATCGCGGGCCTCATGGGAGCTGGTCGCACCGAGCTGGCGATGAGCGTGTTCGGTCGGTCCTACGGGCGCGACATCCGGGGCCGGCTCTTCGTCCACGGGCGGGAGGTGCAGGCCCGCACGGTCGCCGAGGCGATCGACAACGGCATCGCCTACGTCACCGAGGACCGCAAGCACTACGGGCTCAACCTCATCGACGACGTGCGGCGCAACGTGTCCGCCGCCGCGTTGGACAAGCTGTCCCGCCTGGGCTGGGTGAACGGCAACGAGGAGATCAAGGTTGCCGAGACGAGCCGCAAGGAGATGAACATCCGTACGCCGAGCGTCATGGCGGTGGTCGGGAAGCTCTCCGGCGGCAACCAGCAGAAGGTCGTGCTGTCGAAGTGGCTGTTCACCGACCCGGACGTGTTGATCCTCGACGAACCGACCCGCGGTATCGACGTCGGCGCCAAGTACGAGATCTACACGATCATCAACCGGCTGGTGGCGGCCGGTAAGGCGGTGATCGTCATCTCCTCCGAGCTTCCCGAGCTGCTCGGAATGTGCGACCGCATCTACACCCTCGCCGCCGGCCGGATCACCGGCGAGATGCCGGTGGCCGAGGCGACTCAGGAGAGCCTCATGGAGCTGATGACCAAGGACAAGGAGCTCGTCGGATGACCAGCATCAAGACCCCTTCGACGGAGCGCCCCACGCCCCCGGACAGCACACCCACCACCGCCCTGCACAGCGGGACGAACGACCTGCGGTCGCTGGTGTTGAACAACCTGCGGCAGAGCGGCATCTACGTCGCCCTGGTCGTCATCGTCGCTCTCTTCGCGGTCCTGACCGACGGGGTGTTGCTGAGCCCCGGCAACATCACCAACATCGTCCTCCAGTACTCGTACATCCTGGTCCTCGCGATCGGCATGGTCATCCTGATCATCGGCGGGCACATCGACCTGTCGGTCGGATCGGTCGTCGCGCTCACCGGAGCGGTCTCCGCCGTCCTGGTGATCCAGCAGGGCCATCCCTGGTGGATCGGCGTCGTGGCGGCGCTTGTCGTCGGCGTCGCGGTCGGCGCCTGGCACGGGTTCTGGGTGGCGTACGCCGGCATTCCGGCCTTCATCGTGACCCTGGCCGGCATGCTGCTGTTCCGGGGTCTCACCCTGCGGGTGCTCGACAACATCTCGCTGTCGCCGTTCCCCTCCGAGTACCAGCAGGTCGCGGCGGGCTTCCTCAACGGCCTGCTCGGCGGCGAGGGCTTCGACGCCTTCACGTTGCTGATCGGCGCCATCGCCGTGGCCGGCTACGCGGTCAGTGGCTTCCGCACCCGCGTGGCGCGGATCCGCTACCAGCAGCCGGTCGAGTCGTTCCCGCTGTTCGTCGCCCGGGTCGTGCTGGTCGGCGCGGTCCTCATGTACTTCGCCTGGCAGCTGGCGCACGCCCGAGGCCTGCCGATCGTGCTGATCATCCTGGCGGTCCTGGTGCTGGTCTACGGCCTGCTCACCCGGCGTACGGTCTTCGGCCGCCAGGTCTACGCGATCGGCGGCAACCTGTCGGCGGCGGCGCTGTCCGGGGTGAAGGTCCGCACCGTCAACTTCTGGATGTTCGTCAACATGGGCTTCCTGGCGGCGGTGGCCGGCGTCATCTACTCGTCGCGGTCCAACGGCGCCCAGCCCGCCGCGGGCAACATGTTCGAGCTGGACGCGATCGCCGCGGCCTTCATCGGCGGTGCGGCGGTCACCGGCGGCGTGGGCACCGTGGTGGGCGCGATGGTCGGTGGTCTGATCATGGCGGTGATGAGCAACGGCATGCAGCTCATGGGCATCGACCAGTCGACCCAGTCCGTGGTGAAGGGCCTCGTCCTGCTCGTCGCGGTCGCCTTCGACGTCTACAACAAGCGTCGCGCGGGCACGTCCCGCTGACCCGGAGGTACGGACCGTCCCGGTGAGCCCGACGTGGATCAGGCCGCCGGGACGGTCCGTTTGAGCATGGATCGTGACCGTAATACTTGTCATTGACCAACCCCGATACGCGGATGCGATCATCTCGCCACGCCCGCGTCGCCGGTCACGAGCCGGCGTCGCGACTGGAGAGGAGCCCGTATGCATCCCCGTTCGATCCGGCTCGCCGCGTTGTCGCTGGCACTGGCGGTAGCCACCCTGATCGCCGCGACCCCCGCCCAGGCCCGTCCCGCCGGCACCATCCCGGCCGCCGACGTCACCCCGTCCGACACCGGCCCGGTCTACTCGGCGACCGACCGACTCGCCCGCGAGGTGGCTGGTGCGCTCGCCGATTCCGCCACCCGGGGCCGAGTGCTCGCCGGCACGACCGCCGGTCCGGTGGACCTGCTGCGTGCCCGGCTGGGCTCCCGGGCGGACCGTGCCGCCCAGGCCGCCAACGAGGCGGTGCTGGCGGCGAAGGGCCTTCCGGCAGCAACCGGTTCCGTGCTGCAACTCCGGCTCGCGGACTCCGCCACCACGGCTGCGTCTGCGGCCCTTCCGCTCGTGGCGGCGGCCCCGACTGATGATGCGGTGGCCAGCGTGGCCGCGTACGACCCGGCCGGCGCACGGATCCTGCTGGACCCGGTCCGGGTGCCCGGCCGCGCGGTGCTGGTGGTCGAGGTCAACGTGGCCAGGGCGATCGAGCAGGGTCTCGCGCAGGTACGGCAGGAGTTGGCCGACCGAGGGCTGACCGGCGCGCGGGCCGCCCGGACGACGCAGGCCGGCTACTGGGCCACCAAGGTCAATGCCATCCGGCTCAGCAACGACCAGGAGACCTGGATCAAGGGCAGTGCGGAGATCTTCAACGTCGTGGCCGGGTTCGGGCTCGACGGCCAGCCGACGGTCAACCTCGTGGAGATGCCCTACCTGGACAACGACGGCACGGTCTACTACCCCAACCAACTGCTGGTCCACTTCAACACTTACAAGTACAACCTGGCCGACGTGGTGATGTGGGAGGACGACGGCGACACCAACTACCGCGACCTGGCCACGGCACTGATCACCGCCTTGCTGACCATCGTCGACTACGGCACCTACACCCCGCTGGTCACCGCAATCATCAACGCGATGCCGGCTAGTTGGTGGACCGACGACCCGGATTACGTCGACTCCTGGTACACCCTCAGCACCGGCAGCTCCGGCCGGCTCAACGGTGCGGCCGCCAACGGCTGGATGGACGTCACCCCGTACTGGGTGCAGCAGCTCTGAGCGAGAGTCGCCTCCCCCGGGCCGACGCCCGGGGGAGGCGACCGAGGACGATCGCGCTGCTGAGGGGTCCGGTACGACCACCACCGCTCAGGTCGCCGACGACGCGCCGAAGAGCAGGTCCAGCTGGGCGTCCAGCGCGCCCAGCGCCTGCTCGGCGGTGTACTGCCCGCCGAGCAGGTAGACACCCAGCCCTTCCATCAGCGCCAGCAGACCGGAAGCGGCGGCGTCGTCGTGCCGGTCGGGCAGGAGACCGGCGATGAACTCGGTGAGCTGCCGGGTGCCCTCCCGCAGGCCGGTCGCGGCGGCCGGACGCACCGCCGTGTACGCGAGGAACGCCAGCGCCACCCGACCGTCGTCGCGGGTGTGCGCGTCGACCGGCAGCAACGCGGCGAGCAGGGTCCGCAGCAGCAGTCGGGGCGGTGGGTCAACACCCAGCCGGGCCACCGCCTCGGTGACCCGGATCTGGCTGCGCTCGCGGACCACGCTCAACGCGAACGCCATCATCTCGTCCTTGGTCCGGAAGTAGTGCTGGACCATGCCGGCGGACACGCCGGCCGCGGCGGCCACGTGTCGGAGGCTGACCGCTTCCAGCCCCTGAGCCGCGGCGACCCGCATCAACGCGTCCGCGATGAGGGTGCGTCGCTCCTGGTGGTCGACCTTCTTCGGCATGGCCTCGATCGTTTCACAGTGGTTGGCCCGGGCACCCCGCCAGCGGCGGTGGTCACCGGCTGACGGTGCCGCCCGTGGGGGTGCCCCGGGCGCTGCGCAGCAGGCCGTCGGGGTCGTCGGCGTACAGTCGCAGCTCGTTCGTCGGCGCTGACCCGCCCCTCGGCAGGTCGAAGGTCAGCGGCCGGCGCAGCAGGACGTCGACGCTCGTCTGGCTGCCGACGGCGATGGACACCACCCGGCGGTCGCCGTCCTGCTCGACCTGGACGGACCTGCTCGACGGCAGCGAACGGTACCGCTTGCGCAGCGCCTCGACGTCGGTCCACGGGATGAAGATGTCGATGCCCGAGTTGAGCCGCACCCGCAGGCCACCGTCACCCACGACGTGGGGGTGGATGGTCATGCCGGCGTACAGCCCGATCATCCAGAGCAGACCCCAGACGCCGAGGCCGAGCACGATCCAGCGGGCGGGCCGCCAGGGCACCACGTGGGTGACCACGACATCGAAGATCGGGATCTCCACGGCCGACAGCCCGATGAAGATGCCCAGGATCGGCTTGACCACGCCGAGGTAGCCGAACGGCTCGTCGCCGGGCCGCAGCGGCAGCGTGCGCCGCCGCGCCCACGCGTAGAGGTTGCGCCACGTCGCGGCTTCGGCCTCGGCCGCGCGACGCAGCAGCGGGCCCACCCGCGCCCTGGTCGTCGCCGTGGTGTCGCTCATCGTCGTCCTTTTCGGTAGCGGGTGGACGGTCAGTGGACCGTGACGGTGCCGGCGCCGCCGTCGACAGTGACGAGTTGCCCCGTGGTGATCGTCCGGGTGGCGTCCGGCACGCAGATGACGGCGGGAATGCCGTACTCGCGGGCCACCGTCGGGCCGTGCGCCATGATCGCGCCGGTCTCGGTGACCAGCGCCGCGGCGGTGAGGAACAGCGGCGTCCACCCGGGGTCCGTGGTCGCGGCCACCAGGACGTCGCCGGGCTCGACGTGGGCGGTGCCCGGGTCGTGGACGACCCGGGCGGGGCCGGTCACCCGACCGGCCGACGCGCCCACGCCGGCGAGCGTCCCGTCGCCGGCCGCCGTGGCGGGCAGGACCGCCTCGACGTCGGTGCCGTCGGAGAGCAGCGCCACCGGCACCGTCCTGCGGCCTAGCTCCCGCCGGTGCACGGCCCGCCGGGAGGTCACTGTCGCTCGCGGGTCGACACCCTGGTGTACGGCGGCGTGCACCTCGTCGAGGGTCAGGAACATGATGTCGTCGGGTTGGTCCAGCAACCCGGTGCCGTGCAGGTCGGCGCCGATGAGCAGCAGTTGCCGGCGGGTCTCGCGCAGTGGGTACAACCCGGCGAACTTGCCCGTCTCGCGCAGACCGGCCAACGACCGCGCCCGGCGCAGCAGGAAACCGGCGATGGTGCCGCGCACCGGCCGCCGACGGCGGGCTCGCCCGATCAGCTCCGCCAGCGCCCGCTCGGCGGCGACGGCGGCCTGTCGGAAACGTTCGTCGGGACCCTGCCGCGGATCGGTGACCCGCAGGTAGTTGGCGACAGCGGCGAAGACCGGAGCGGGGTCCTCCTCCCAGCGCGGCACGCCGAGGTCGACTTCGGCGACGCCCCGGTGGCCGTAGGCCTCCAGGAAGGCGGCCATGCCGATGTCGGGCAGGGTTCCGCGCAGGTAGCGCGTGGCCAGCTCGGCCGGCGGGGTGTCGAGGAGGAGCCGGCGGTGCTCGCCCGCGCCCTGGGCCAGCCGCCACAGCGCCAGGTCCATCTCGATCGTGACGTTGTGCGGCATGCCGCCCAGCACGGTGTGGATCTCGTCCGGCCCGGCGAGGCCCTTCAGCAGCGCGGCCGGCAGTGCGGCGGCCAGCATTCCCGCGACGATCGGCCACATGATCGCGTCAGCGCTGTCGTCGGCCTCCTGCGCCACCTGCACGAAGCGCAGCCGGTCGGCGGCGGTCCGCAGGTCGGCGGGGGCTGTCGACCGGGTCCTCAGCCGCTCGACCGCCTCGAACATCCGAATCCGTGCGGTGTCGGGACGGGCCAGCGCCCGCAGGATCCCGACCACCGCACGGCGGGCCGTCCGCAGCGAGGCCGCCCCCGCCGCCCCGCCGCGGCGGGGGCCGCCGTTGGTCGGGGCGAAGCGGGGGTCGTCCAGCACGTGCTGCATCACCGCCTGGGCGCGCGGCCCGAAGTCGACAGCCATGAGCTTGACCAGCCGTTTGCGCGACGACCGGTCCCGGGTCAGGTCGGTCAGGTCGCCGTAGAGCCGCCCACCGATGTCCACGATCTCCACCCGCACCCCGAGCGCGGCCAGCATGGCGGTGATCTGCGTCCGCAGTGTCGCCATGCCCATCGGGGTGACCGGTCGCAGCATGCCCTGGACGTGACCGAACTCCAGGTAGACGCGGGGGAGGGGCTTGTCGGTGGCCGGCGGCTGCGGAAACATCGTGGTGATCGGCCGGGACTGCAGGAGCCACTGGACGTCGTGCGCGTCGATCGCCCACTCGATGTCCTGCGGGCAACCGAAGTGGGCCTGCAACCGCTCGCCGGTGGCGCGCAGGTCGGCCAGGTGCGCGGAGGTCAGGCAGCCGGTGTCGGGTCGGCTGACGCCGTCGAGGACGTAGTGGTCCACCGTCGCCGCGCCGTCCACCACCGCCGTGCCGAGACCGGGGGCCGCGTCGACAGCCATCTCGTCGCGCCGCCCGGTCAGCGGGTTCGCGGTGAACAGCACCCCGGCCACCGTGGGCGTGATCATGCGTTGCACCACGACGGCCATCCGCACCTGCCGGTTGTCGATCTGCCGGGCGTCGCGGTAGGCGGTCGCCCGGTCGCTGTGCAGCGAGGCCCAGCACTTCTCGATGGCGGCGATCAGCTCGGGGCCGCCGACGACGTCGAGCACGGTGTCCTGCTGCCCGGCGAAGCTCGCGTCGGGCAGGTCCTCCGCGGTGGCGCTGGAGCGCACCGCCACCGGGCCCGCGCCGAGCCGCTGGTACGCGGTGACGACCTCGGCGGCCGGTACCACGCCGAGTCGGTGTGCCTCGGTGGTGACGCAGAAGCCCTCGGGGACCCGTTCGCCGCGCCGGATCAGCTCGCCCAACCCGGCGGCCTTGCCACCGACCAGGTCGAGCAGGTCGGTGGTCGCCTCGGACAACGGGATCACGTGCATGGGGTCCCACTCTCTTTGCAATACAACTGCATTGAATGCGACGGTACCTCGTTCGCGATGCGACTGCAATGTCACCGCTCGGGGGTGCGACCGGGCGTCGAGGCGCTGACCCGGCGTCGTGGCGTTGCCGGGATCTGCCATGCTCGGGCCGGTGACGACCGGCCGCCCCGCCAGAGCCCGTACCCACCGCCGCCCCCGACGCCGTGCCATCCGCGTCCTGCTCGCGCTCGTCGCGGTGGCGGCCGTCCTGGGCATCGCGGTGGTCGCGGTGCCGATGCTGCGACCGGCCGGGCCGCGCCCGCTCTTCCAGATGCCGGTGACCTGCGGGGAGACGTGGCAGCTCAGCACCTATCCCGGCCACGACGACTACGACGTCGACTTCTTTCCCGTCGAGGGCGAGACGTGGGGGCGGCCGGTGCTCGCGTCCTATGCCGGAACTGTCACAGTGGCGGGCGTCAACGGGTCGCTCGGTGGCCGCAACCCGGAGAACCCGGACGGCCCACGGGGGCGCGGCGGCGGCTACTGGGTGAAGATCGATCACGGCGGCAAGTGGGAGACGCAGTACCTGCACCTGCTCGAACCGCCGCTCGTCGAGGTGGGTCAGAAGGTCGCCCAGGGCGAACAGATCGGAAAGCTGGGCAGCACCGGCAATTCCGGTGCGCCGCACCTGCACTACGAGCAGCGTCGAGGCTGGGAGAAGGTCGAGACGCACTTCGACGGCGAACCGTCGGGCATCACCACCGACGAACGCGAACAGATCCTGCGGCGGGTGAGCAACAACTGCCCGGCCGTCTCCTGAGGGCGGCGGTTTGCCCCGTGCTTCTCGGGGCACTGATTCGGGGAACAGTTCGGACCCAGGGAGGAGCCGGCCATGGTCAAGGGTGACGTTGACACGTACCACGAGGACGGGCAGTGGAAGAACAAGCCGGAGGGCAACGAGCGGGCCAGCAGCACGCATGACGTGAAGGCCGACGCGCAGGCCCAGGGCCGCGAGATGGCGGCCGACCGGGGCGTCGAACACGTGGTCAAGAAGCAGGACGGCACGATCGGGGAGAAGAACACCTACCCCCGCAGCCGTGACCCCCGCGACATCGAGGGCTGACCGCCCTCGTCCGGAATCTCGCACGGACCGACCCCTTCGGCAGGAGTGCCGGCGGGGGTCGGTCCGTTTCCGCTGGCGGTCGTCGGCCTGCCGCGGTCATCCGAGTACCGAAATTGTGGGTGTTTTGGGGGCTATAGTCCGAATCGGTGCTGAAGTGAAAGCTGGGAGTGGGCATGTCGTTGTGGAACCGGCGTGGTCCGTCGAGCGCCGGGGCGCTGGTCATCGTCGTGCTCGCCGGGGGGCTCGTGGTCGGACCACTCCCGGCGTCGGCGGCCGGCTCCGTCCTGTTCGACCAGCCCTTTCACCAGAACACCGGGAACGGCATCGGCGCGGTGTCGCTGCCAGCCGTGCCCGGCACCGGGTCCACCAACGCCGCCTGCCTGAGCGCGGCCGGCAACTCCACCGCCGGCCCGCTGCTGAGTTGCACCACCTCCACCGATTCGCAGGGTACGGGCAAACTGCGCCTCACCCCCACCACCGTCAACCGGCAGGGTGGGGTGTTCAGCGCGGTGAGCGTGCCCACCTCGCAGGGCCTGCACCTGACCTTCAACACCTACCAGTACGGCGGCAGCAACCCGGGCGCGGACGGCCTCGCCTTCGCGCTGGCCGCCGTCGACCCGGCCAACCCGCGGTCCCCGTCCACCCTCGGCCCGTCGGGCGGCTCGCTAGGCTACTCGGCGGCCTTCAACGGAGTGTCGGCGGGACTCTCCAACGGCTACCTGGGCATCGGCCTGGACGTCTTCGGCAACTTCAGCAACAGCACGTACCAGGGCACCGGCTGCACGAACCCGCCGTACATCTCGACCACCAACGGGCGGGTCACCGGCCAGGTGGTGGTCCGTGGACCGGGCCGCAACGGGGTCGGCTACTGCGCGCTGAACAGCACCGCCGAAAGCACCTCAGCTCCTGCGCTGCCGCTGCGGGCCAGCACCCGGGCGGCGTCAGTGGTGCCGGTCGAGGTCGTCGTCAACACCACCTCGTCGTCGTACACCACCGACACCGGCATCACCACTCCCGCCGGCCAGTACCGGGTCAGATTCACCCCGGTCGGCGGGCAGGCGCGAATCCTGGAGGGCCCGCTCCCGGTCGTGTCGCCCAGCCTGTACCCGTCGTCGACCTGGCTCAACGCCAACGGCTACCCTCGGCAGCTCGCCTTCGGCTGGGTGGGCTCGACCGGCTCGGTCACCGACTTCCACGAGGTCGACGACGCCCGGGCGGTCAGCTTCAACCCGGTACCCGACCTGAACGTGGCGCAGACCAGCGCGGTCGGTGCCACCCCGCAGCCCGGTGACCCGGTGACCTACTCGATCACCGCAGGAGTCGACGCCGGAGCCACCGAGACCGCACCGATCTCGGTCACCCAGACCCTCCCCGCCGGTGTCGTCCCGCGCGGTGCGTTCGGCTCCGGTTGGATCTGCGCCGCACCCTCCGGGCAGAGCGTCACCTGCACGAACAGCAACGGCCCGTTCTCCGGCGGAACCTTCCTGCCGCCCATCACGGTCGCCGCGACCGTCACCGGCACCGGCGTGACGCCGGCGCAGATCCAGACCGCGACGGTGGCAACCTCGTCGTCGATCGACGCGAACCCGGGTCTCGCCACCGGCGCCACCCCGGTCGCGCCGGCCACCGCACCGAGCGGCGTCACCGTCACCCCGGCGCAGAGCACGGTCTCCGGGGGCATCCCGGTCACCGTCGGCGGCAGCAACCTCACCGGAGCGACAGCGATCACCATCGGTACGGCCGCCGAGCAGCAGGCCGGCACGTCGGTGCTGCTGGTGCCGTGCACCTCCGGCCCGGCCGCCGGCTGCTTCACCGTGAACCCCGACGGCACCCTCGGCATCTCCGCCATGCCCGCCCGGTCCAGCCCGGCGACGGTCACGGTCAGCGTCGTCACCCGAGGCTCCGCCGGATCGGCGAGCTACGTCTACGCGTCCGCGCCCGGCACGCCGACCACGCCCACCGCTGTCGCTGGTGGCGCCAGCGCCACCGTGAGTTGGACCGCGCCGGCGAACAACGGCAGCCCGATCACCAGTTACCTGATCACCCCGATCCGGGACGGCGTCACCCAACCGACCCTCACCTTCGACGCCTCCACCACCAGCCGCACCCTGACCGGGCTGACCGTCGGCGCGTCGTACACCTTCCGGGTGGCGGCGGTGAACGCCTACGGCACCGGTGCGGCCAGCCCACCCTCGGCGGCGGTGGTCCCGTACACGGTGCCCGCGGCCCCGACGAACACCTCGGCCACCGCGGGCACCAACGCCGCCACGGTGAGCTGGACGGCCCCGGCCAACGGAGGATCGCCGATCACCGGATACACGGTGACGCCCTACCTCGGTGCCGTGGCGCAGACCTCCCGGGTCTTCACCGGCACCGCCACGACCCAGATCGTCACCGGGCTGACCGCCGGCGCCTCGTACACCTTCCGGGTGGCCGCGACGAATGCCGCCGGCACCGGTCCACAGTCGGCCGCCTCCGCGTCGGTGACCGTCAACTCGCCGCCGACGCTGACCTTCCCACCGCCCCCACCCGGCAAGGCGTACGACCCGTACCAGTACCAGCTGACCGTCACCGGAGGCACCGGCCCGTTCACCTGGGCGGTCAGCGCCGGGAGCCTGCCGGCCGGGCTGACCCTCGACCCGGTCACCGGCCTGCTCTCCGGCACGCCCACCGAGGCCGGGACGTTCCCGTTCACCGTGCGGGTGACCGACTCGTTCGACCAGTCCGCGACCCGACCGGTCGACCTGGTCATCACCCCGCTCGGCGGGCTCTCCATCAGCGTCCCGGCGGTCTCCGCACTCGGCACCGTCACCTCGGGCACGACCGGCCTCTCAGGCCAACTCGGTTCGGTGACCGTCACCGACGACCGGGGTCCGTTCTCCGGAAACTGGGTCAGCGTCGTCTCCAGCACGAGCTTCACCACGGGTTCCGGCTCGGGCGGCGAGACCATCCCCACCAGCAACATCACGTACGCCTCCGGGCCCGCCCTGGCCAGCACCGGGATCGGAACCTTCGTGCCGCAGCCCGGGGCGTCGCTGAGCACCCCGCGCACCGCCGCCGGGTGGTCCGGTCAGGCGGGGGGCCCGAACGCCGCCACCTGGAACCCCACCCTGTGGGTGGCCATCCCGTCCGGGGTGGTGGTCGGCGACTACGTGGCGGTCGTGACCCACTCCGTCATCTAGGGTCGCTTCGCTGGCGGGACGCCGCTGCCCGGCCGTTGGAAGGAAACGGCCGGGCAGTCTCTGCGGTGGTGCGGGCGTCAGGCCGACCGGGTCCGGTGCCTGCGGACGAGATGCCAGCCACCAAGGGTGCCCAGCACCAGCAGGGCGATCCCGCCGACCAGGTAGACCAGCCAACTCGGCCCGCTGGAGGCCGAGACCGTCATCGGCGCCGCGACGGGAAGGACGATCTTCCCGGTCGCGGTGCGCTGCACAGTGCCGCTGGCGAGCGTCGCGTGCACGTCCCAGGTCCCTGCGGGCAGCGTCTGGTTGACCTCGATCCGAACCTGACCGCTCTGGCCGGGCAGGATCGTCACCCCGTTGGTCACCTTGAACGGTCCGGCCTGGACCGCGGTCTTGGTCAGCGACAGGGTGCCGGTCATGTCCAGCGCGCGTCCACCGGTGTTGGTGACCTTCGCGGTGACGACGGGGAACTCGCCGGTGCCCGGCTCCGCGGCCAACCCTTCGATCCGGAAGTCCGTTGGCGGCTCACCACCGGGACCGACGTCGAGGTAGACCCGGATGCCCACCCGGTGGATCTGGGTGACGTTGCCGGTGCCTTCCGTCGCGCTGGTGACCTGCGCCCAGATCGCGGCGTACCGCTCGCCCTTCGAGGCCTTCTCCGGCACGGCGACGTCGATCTCGACCGGTCGTCGCTCGCCCGGGTCCAGCCGCATCGCGGCGGTCCTCAGCCGGATCCACCCGCTGAGTTCGTTGCCGGTGCGCCCCTCGGGCACGGCGAAGGCGTTGTTCTCGACCGACGCGGCGCCGGCATAGAACTCGATCTTCTGCGTCTCGGCCGAGGTGTTCTGCACCTCGACCCGGCGGTTGATCGTCGCCCCGGGCTTCAGGTGGTCCACGATGTAGACCCGGGCGCGGGGATCCTGCACCCGACTCGCCGGGATGTCCAGCATCCGGATGCTGATCGCGGCCTCCTCGGCCGGATCGTGTCGCTGCTCCTGCACGGCAACGGCCGGTGCCGCCGAAACCCCGAGCGCCACGAGGGCGACCGAGGCCAGCAGCACCAGCCGGCCGAGCGGCTCAGAACACCGAATGTGTCACCGTCCCGGTGTAGACACCCTGGACGGTGCCGACGGGCACGTTCACCACCAGGGTGGGGTTCCAGGTGGCGAAGTTGTTGCCGGTGCCGCCGGTGTGGGTCATCGCCGTCCGGGGCACGTTGATGATCACCGCGTCGGCGGCGGTCGGCTGGCCCGGTGTGAAGGTGCCGCCGCCGGCGGTCGCCGTCGCGTTGCCGGACCAGTACAGGACGTTGATGTTCGGGATCGTCTCGCCGGAGCTGCCGCCGCCGGTGGTGAAGTCGGTGGAGATGACGTTGGCGGTCCAGTTGGGGGTGAGCGACCCGCGTTGGTCCAGCACGGTGACCGGGCCGAGTTGACCGGAGACGGTCGCGCCCTCCACGCCGTTGCCGATGTTCGCCGTCGACGGCACCGTGATCGACAGACCACCGGCGGCGTCGACGGTGAGGGTGACGACAGTGTTGCCCGTGGTGTCCGCGGCGGCGGGTCCGGCGAGCGCGGCGACGGCGGCAACGCCGGCCAGGCCCGCGAGAATCTTTCTGCGCATCGAGTCTCCTTCGTCCTAGAAAACCTGGGAAGCGCTTCCGAGACTAACTACGCAAAACGCCCATAACGGGCTGAACGACGCGAACGTCACCCGGTCGTCGGCCGGTGGTCGTGTTCGGTCCCGGCGATGGTGGGGCACCGCGCACGGCAGGGGCCGGCGCCCTGCTGATCAGCGAGCCCCGCGTGCAGCCTCAGGCCGGAACCACGTACGGGAACGTGGCGGAACGGGCGGCCTTGGTGACGTCCGAGGTGAGGCCGGAGGTGGTGGCGGTGTTGAGAACCAGGGAGAACATCACCTCGGGCGCGTTGTCGGCCAGGCCTCGGCCGTTGCGGCCCGCGAAGCCGAAGTTCGCTGCCGTGCCGACCGTGTACGACAGCAGGTCGGGGTAGAGCTGCCGGGCGACGCTCCAGCCGTACGCCTGCGGGTCCGGCGCGGTGCCGTTCGCCTTGACGACCCCGGCGACCGCGTTCGCGATCTCCTCGCCGCCTTCGGCGAGGTCGCTGCCGGGGTGCCGGAAGTTGGCGGGGTTGGAGAAGTCGGTGTCGTGGGGCCAGAAGATCGGCCACATCATGGGGTGGCCGGCGCGGTTGATCTGGCGCCATCCGCCGGCGTCGGTGGCCAGCAGGGTGCGACACCACACGCCGATCTCGGTGCCCTCGCGCAGCAGTGGCTCGTCATGGGAGACCTCGAGGACGATCGACTCGACGGTGGTGCCGGCGAAGCTGTTCCTGGCCTGGTCGGCCCGCCACGCGGAACGGTCCACCACTGAGCCGTTCTTGACCGCGCCGTTGATGATGGCGAGTTCGTCGAGGTCGATGAAGAAGGGGTCGGTGATCCGGCCGGTCCAGATCCGCACGTTGCCGCCGGCCTTCACCTCGCCGGTTCGCCCCTCGGCGATGGGGGTGCCCATCGCGGCGTCGTCGCGGGCGTCGGCCCCGGTGAGCTCGTACAACTGGAAGGCCTGCCGGGCGTCGCCGTCCGGCTCGCCGAAGGCGAACCGGTAGGTCAGGTCCTCCACCTCGGCGCCATTGATGTGAATCTTGATCTCGTAGCGCGCCTCAGCGTGGAAGCCGCGCTTGATGTCCGCCCTGGTCACCGAACTGTTGACGTCCATGACGAAGACGGTGGCGCGGTCGCCGTTGAAGACGAAGAGGTCGTCGATGTACAGCTGGCCGCCCTGGGCGGCGAGGGGCGTATCGAGGTGGTGCGACATGAGCTCACTCCCGGAACTGCCAGATTGCGAATTAATCAGAACATAGAGGGCGTAAGCCTGGCCGCTGCGTTCATCGAGCCAATCGGTCTGCCGAGATACCCGGACACACAGCGGTGGGCCGCCCGAGCTGCGCTCGGACGGCCCACCGGTGAGCGGGTGGTCAGATGCGAGACCACTTCTGGTTGGCCGCGCCGAGGCAGTCCCACAGGTGCAGCTTGCCGCCGTTGTTGGGGTTGGCCTCCCGTACGTCCACGCACTTGTTGGCGTTCAGGTTGACCAGGTCGCCGGCGGCGTTGAGGGTGAAGCGCTGGGCGCTGTTGCCGTTGCAGCTGACCAGGTTGACCTCGGTGCCGTTGGCGGTGCCGGCCCAGGCCGGGTCCATGCACTTGCCCATCGCGCGGATGGTCCCGTCGGAGGCGAAGGTCCAGCTCTGGGCCGCCGTGGTGTTGCAGTCCCAGATCTGGAGTTTGGCGCCCTCCACCGGGTTGGCGCCGGGGATGTCGATGCAACGACCGCTCTGCGCACCCCGGATCCGGCTGGTGCCGGGAGCCGGGTCGCCCCCGCCCGAGGTGTAGCTGGACACCCGGACGTAGTCGACGAGCATCTGCTGCGGGAACTGGGTCGAGCCGTCCGGGTAGCCGGGCCAGTTACCACCGACCGCCACGTTGAGGATCATGAAGAAGGGGTGGTCGAACACCCAGCGGTTGCCGCCGAGCCGAGCGGGATCGACCCGGTGGTACTGCACGCCGTCGATGTACCACGTGATCACGTTCGGTTCCCAGTCCACCCGGTAGGTGTGGAAGGTGTCGGCGAGCGGCGCGCCGAGGGTGCGGCTGCCCGTGATGCCGCCGCCACCGGAGTAGCCGGGCCCGTGCACGGTGCCGTAGACGGTGTTCGGCTCCCGGCCGATGTTCTCCATGACGTCGATCTCGCCAGCGTCGGGCCACCCGCCACCGGTGCCGAGCATCCAGAAGGCCGGCCAGATGCCCTGGCCGCGCGGGATCTTGATCCGGGCCTCGAAGCGCCCGTACGTCTGGGTGAAGGTGGCCGCCGTCAGCAACCGCGCCGAGGTGTACTCGCAGCGCCCGTAGTGGCACTGGTAGTTGGCGGGGTTGTCCCGACGGGCGGTGATGACCAGGTTGCCCTGACCGTCGTGGACGGCGTTGCTGGTGCTGTTCGTGTAGTACTGCCGCTCGTTGTTGCCCCAGCCGCCGCCGCCGATGTCGAATCGCCACTTGTTCTGGTCGACGGGGGTGCCGGCGGGGGAGTTGAACTCGTCCTGCCAGGTGATGGGACCGATGGCGGCCTCGGCCCGGTCGGGGTGCGCCGGGAGGACGAGCGCCGTCGTGGTCGCGACGAGGGCGACCGCCAGGAGTACGAGGGGGCGGAAGCGGAGGCTGGGCCGGGCTGTGAACACGGGAGGCTCCTCAGCGTGGGGGTGGTGGAGGCGGTTGACCAGGATAGAGAGCGCTCTCTAAAGCGAAGCATGTCGATATCGTGGCTTTCTGTCAATAGTGTTTCCAATACCACGACCGTCCGTTACCGCCCGATGCTGACCAGTGAGCGGCAAGCGCCGGACCGCTGGCGTCGAGCTGCGGTCGATCGATGCCTCCGAGATGGACGGCGCTGAACCGTCGACGGAGTTCGGCGGCGGCACGACTGTTACTCGATAGCGGTCGAATCGACCCTTCCTATTGCCGTGGGGCGTCCACCCGCGACAGGATGGCGAGGCGTGCCGGAAACGTTTCCGTAACCTGCGCGCTGCTGGTCTCTGTCACAAGGAAGTGGGAGTCAGTCATGAGCGAGGCGTCGACGGCGCTGGGTGTGCGCCTTTACCCGGACCTGGTCGAGCGGGGTGGCCTGGCCCCCGCGCTCATCGACACCGCTGCCCGACACGGGCTCGATGTCGGCCGGGTGACCGCGCCGGAGCAGGGGCGGGCCCGGTTCACCTGCGCCGAGCTGCACTCCGACGAGGGCGTGGTCTGCGTGGGCCTGGGATCGCAGGCCCGATACTTCATGATCGACCTACGGGTCTCGGGAGAGGTCCTCGCGCGCGGTGACGTCATGGACCTCGCGCAGGTCGCCCACGTGGCCGCGGCCTGGCGGGCCGGCCTGACGATCGCCCAGCTGACCGCCCGGTTCCCGTTCATGGAGGAGATCAAGCACCGCCCGGCACCGGTGGCCCAGGTCGGCTGACCGGCCGGCCAGGTCAACAGCGCAGCCGAGGGGGCAGTGGTGACTCGGCACCGGCCCCACGGTTGAGGTAGGTCGACTGGACGAAGGCGACGAAGCGTTCCGCGTCGGTCGCCGTGGACGCCAGTCCGAACGAGACGCGGACCGCGCCGCCCGTCGGCAGCCGCAGCGCCGCGAGGTACTGGTCGATCGTGTCGACCCCCGCCAACAGCCGCTGCCGCGTCGCGGCCCGGCTGATCCCGAACGCGCCCTCGCCCGCGCCGGGATTGCAGAAACAACCGGTACGCAGGGAGAAGCCGGCAGCTGCCGCCTCCCGCGCCACGAGCCGTTCGTCGACCACCGTGCCGTCCGGGTGGCGCAGGTTGAACGTCACAGTGCCACCGCGCCCCGCACCCGTCGTCGGCCCGTACACCTCAACCAGCGGCCCGCCCGTGTCGTGCCGCAGGGTGGCCAGCCGCTCCAGCAGCCAGGCGGTGAGCAGGCCGACCCGGGAGTGGATGAGGTCCACGCCGATCGAGTCGAGCCAGCGCAGGCCGAACTCCACGTCCGGGATGCTCAGGAAGTTGAGCGTGCCGTCCTCGAACGCCGACTCGTCGTCCATCGGCCGGTGCCAGTCACCCTGCACACTCACCGCCCGGATCGTGCCGCCGGCGAACCACGGCCGCCGCAACCGGGCCAGCGCCGAACGGCGGGCCAGCAACGCGCCGACGCCGGTCGGGTAGCCGAAGAGCTTGTACCAGCTCAGGCACACGAAGTCCGGCCGGACGACGCTGAGGTCCAGCCGGTTCGTCGGCGCGAAGGCGGCAGCGTCGAGCAGCACGTCGTAGCCCCGCTGGTGGGCCAGCTCCACCCAGCCCAGCGGGTGCTGCACGCCGGAGAAGTTGCTCTGCGCCGGATAGGCGAACAGCCCGCGCCGACCGGACCGACGGGCCAGGCGGCCCCGGCCGGCGTCGAGCGTCGCGACCAGGTCCGACTCGGCGACCCGTAGCTCCGGCCCGTCCAGCGGCACGTAACGCACGGACCCGCGGGCCGACCGGGCGTACTCGCGGATGCCGTTGACCGAGTTGTGATTGTCCCAGGTCAGCACCAGTGGCGCGGTCCGGCCGAAGTCGTACGCCTCGCCGACCAGCCGGCAGGCGCCGCTGGCGTTCGGGGTGAAGACGACCGCGTACTCGGCCGGGTCGGCGCGGAAGAAGCCGAGCACCGCGCGTCGCGCCGACTCCACCAGCGAGCCGGCCGCCGCGCTGGTCGGGTTCTCCGAGTGCGGGTTGCTGTACAGGCCGGCGAGCAGTCGATCGTGGTGGGCGCGCACCTGGGCCTGGGCCGTCACCCCGGCCCCGGCGTAGTCGAGGTACACCCGCCCGTCGGTGTCCAGGTGTCGGTACTCGGTGGCGCGCAGCTCGTCGATCCGGCCGGTGGCGGCGTACCCCGGCAGCGCGGTGGGGGAGGTGTTCGGGACCGGCTCACTACGCACGACGGAAGTCCCTCCGGACCAGCACCGCCCAGGCCGCGCCCAGGAAGAGCAGCACGAAGCCGCCGAGCACCAGCCAGTCGACCCACACCGGTCGGGAGAAGCTGTCGCCGTACGTGGCCAGCAGCGGCGGGCCGAGCGGGGAGCCGCCGTCGCGCCAGAGCCGCTCCACCCCGGCGGTGTGCCCCAGGCCCTCGAACGCCCACCGGTTCGACATCGCGTAGCTGAGCCACTGACCGCCGACAGCCATGGCCGGCACCGGCAGGATCGCGCCGACGAAGAGTACCTGCGGGAAGCAGAGCATCGGCAGCATGAGCGTCGCCTGCGCCGCGTCGGACACGGCCGCCGAGCACAGCAGGCCGAGGGCGAGCGCCGCCGCCGAGGAGAGCAGCAGGGTCGCGTACAGGGCGGCGAAGTCGGCGCCGCCGACCGGCGGGAGCCGGTCCATGCCGCGCAGCACCCCGAGCAGCGCCAGGTCCACCAGGGCCAGCAGCGGCAGCAGCACCGCGACCTTCGCCAACAGGTACGGGACCAGACGGACACCGGCCAGCCGCTCCCGGCGCAGGATCGGCAGCTCGGTGCAGATCTGGAGGAGCCCGTAGGTCAGCCCGAAGAAGAAGCCGCCGAACGCGATCCAGAACAGGATCATCACGGTCACCGTCGGGCTGGGACTGCTCGGCTCGAACGCCCCCGGCTTGAACAGCAGCGCGAACATGCCGAGCACCATCAGCGGGGAGCCGAGCAGGATCGCCAGCGTCAGCCGGTTGCGGGCGACGATCTCCGCGTTGCGCGCGGTGAGGACCGCCCACTGGCGCAGCCGGCCGGCGCGCCGGGGCGGCGGCACGGCGACGCCGTTGTCGGCGGTGCTCCGGGCCGGCTGGTCGGCGGTGCTGCGGGCCGGCTGGTTGGCGTCGCGCTGTTCGGCGAAGCGGTCGGGCCACTCGGCGGGCCGGGTGGTGTCGTCGAGTCGGAGGTGCAGCTCGACGAGGGACCGCAGGCCGAAGAACTCCCGGGCGGCGGCCGGGGTGCCGGTGAAGGCCAGCCGGCCCTGACGGGTCACCACGACGACCCGGTCGCAGTGGTCCACGTCGGTGACCTGGTGAGTGGTCAGCACGACAGTGGCTCCCGTGTCGGCCAGCGCGCGGAGCACCCGGAGCAGCTCCACGGCGATCGCCGGGTCCAGTCCGGAGGTGGGTTCGTCCAGGAAGAACACGCCGGGTCGGGTGAGCAACTCGACGGCGATGCTGGCGCGCTTGCGTTCACCGCCGCTGAGCAGGCCGACCGGCGTGCCAGCCCGCTCGGTGAGTCGCAGCTCGGCGAGCACCTGTGCGACCCGGTCACTGATCTCCTCCGGCTCGGTGGCGGAGGGCAGGCGCAGTCGGGCGGCGTAGCGCAGGGTGCGGGCCACCGGCAGCTCGCGGTGGATGATGTCGTCCTGCGGCACCACCCCGATGGCGCCGGTCGCGGCGGTGCCGTCGTACGTCACGGTGCCCGCTGTCGGGTGCCGCACCCCGGCGAGGATCTCCAGCAGGGTGGTCTTTCCGGCGCCACTGGCGCCGACGATCGCGACCAGCTCGCCCGGCGCGATGCTCAGGGAGATGTCGGCCAGGATCTGGCGGCCGCCTCGCACGCTCTGGCCCAGCCCCTGAGCGGCGATGCCGACACCGGCTCGCGGGGGAGACGTGGTCTGCTCGGTGGTCATGGCGAGTGCTCGATCCGGTCCGGGAGTCCGCGTGAAAATCGTGACTCGTCGATGCTACTGAGTGGCCGCGCAGTGTTGCCCGGAGTGGACGGTCAGTGACCGTTGTCCGGTCGGCCGATGGTGGTCCGCGCCTGCGCCGGCACCTGCAGGAGATCCAGGCAGTTGCGCCACAGCGTCTCGAGCTGGGTCGGGTCGTTGAGCAGCTTCGCGAGGAGGACCCGCCCCTCGATCTGCGCGACGATCGATCGGGCCGCCTCCCGGCTGTCGACCGCCGGACCGGCCAGGCCGCGCTGCTGCGCCTCGACGACGACGTGCTCGATGAGGCTGATCTGCTCCTCGAAGATCTCCTGGAGCCGGCCGCGGATCTCCTCGGCCTGGTTGCTGAGTTCGAGGGCGAGGTTGCCGAACAGGCAGCCCGCGACCACGCCGGCTTTCTGCTGGCCGACGCGCTGGACCTCCTCGGTGGCCTCGAACAGGTCCCGGAGTCGCCGCAGTGGGTCGCGGTCACTGCCGAGCAACTGCTCCCACTGGCGGCGCTGGGTGACCCAGTGCTCGTCGATGACGGCCAGGGCGAGCACCTGCTTGGACTCGAAGAAGTAGTAGAAGCTGCCCTTCGGCACACCGGCCGCCGCGCAGATCTCGGCCACGCCGAGCGCGGTGTAGCCACGCTGCTCGATCAGCGCGGCGGCCGCGGCGAGGATCTTGTTCTTCGCGTCACTGGTCCGACCCATGCCTCGACGATACACGACCGGTCGGCTAGCTTCTAGTAGACCAGTCGTCTAGTTGGAAGGTTCCTCATGAACAGCAGTCGGGAACACAAGGTCGTGGTGATCACCGGCTCACCCGACGCGTGCTGCCGCACCTGCTGGCCGGCGGCTCCGGGCACATCGTCAGCATCACCACCAGCTTCGTCGACCAGCCCAACTCGAACGTCCCGTCGGCGCTGGCGTCCCTGACCAAGGGCGGCCTCAGCTCGGCCACCAAGTCGCTGGCCATCGAGTACGCGAACCGCGGCGTACGGGTCAACGCCGTCGCGCCCGGCATCATCAAGACCCCGATGCATCCGGTCGAGACGCACCAGACGCTCGCGGGCCTGCACCCGGTCGGCCGGATGGGCGAGACCAGCGATGTGGTCGACGCCGTCCTCTACCTGGAGTCCGCACCCTTCGTCACCGGCGAGATCCTGCACGTCGACGGCGGCCAGAACGCCGGTCACTGACTCCGACCCCGAGAGCGGATCACCCAACGGCGGGTCCGTGGCGGCGGCCGGTGCACCACCGGCCGCCGCCGTTCGGGCGGGTGTTGTCAGAGCGGTGGGGCCTCGGCGAAGAACCGCCGCAGCGCGTCGGCGACCAGGGTGGGCGCCGTCATCGTCACGAAGTGCGACTGACCGGGCCAGACGAGGTATCGGGCCGCCGGGATCGTCGCCGCGAGGGTGGCCATCGTGGTGGGCATCGGCTCCCAGGTGTCCGCGCCGGCCATGAGGAGAGTCGGTACGGCGATCGAGGACCACCGGCTGATGTCCGTGCTGTCCTGTGTGAGAGCCTCCAGGTCGTGCAGCCAGCCGACCGCCGAGCGGCGCGCCTCGACCGGGTCGGGCACCCGGTCGCCCGCGCTGGCGGTGATCGCGGCGACGACCTCGGCCGGAACCCGGGTGACGTCGTTCAGGGCCGCGGCCATCGTGGCGGCGTCGTCGCGCTCGAAGGCGGCACGGTACCGGTCGAGCGGCGGCGTGATCTCCGCACCGGCCGCGAAGAGCGGCGGCTCGAAGACGGCCAGCGAGCGGACGTGGCGCGGATCGGCCAGGGCGGTGTGCAGCGCCGCCGTCGCTCCGTAGGACGCGCCGACGAGATGGACCGGCCGGTCCGAGGATCGGCGGGCCGACTCGATGACGGCGATCAGGTCGGCGGTCTCGTCCCGGAAGGACTTGGTGCCGGCCGGGACGTCACTGGGACCGTAGCCGCGCCGGGCCGGCAGCCACACCGCGTGGTGGTGGGCGAGGTGCTCCGCGACGGCGGCCCAGGAGTGCAGCCCGCCACCCGAGCCGTGCACCAGGACGACGGGATCCCCGACGCCCAAGCGTCGTACCACCAGGCGGGTCCCGTCGGTCGACTCGATCGACTCGTCGTGGCTGTTCACTGCTGCTCCCGGGTCTTGGTCGGCCAGTTGCTCAACGTGCTGTGCACCGCGTCGAGGATCGACTGCCACGAGGCGTCGACGCTGCGCGGATGCCCGAAACCGTCGACCGTTTCGAGGCTGGTGAAGCCGTGGAAGGTGCTGCGGACGAACCGCATCGCGTCGGTCAGTGCCGGTTCGTCGAGTCCGTACCCGCGCAGCATCGCGTAGCTCAGCTCGATCAGGCGCAGGTGCCCCGCCGACCGGGTGCCGACCTCGGGCGGCAGATGAAGCTGGGTCGCCGCGTACTGCCCCGGGTGTGTCACGGCGAAGGCGCGCCAGGCGTCGGCGAACCCGATGAGGGCCTGGTGGCCGGCCCGCCCCGCCACCGCGAGCGCGAGCGCGTCGGCGAACGTGGCCGCCGCACGCACCGCGACGTGCTCGATCAGCGCGTCGCGGCTGCGGACGTGGACGTACAGGGCGGCGTCGGAGACCTCGAAGTGCCGGGCGACGGCCGCGACGGTCAACCGGGACAGGCCGACCGCGTCCGCCAGCTCGGCTGCGGCGGCCGAGACGCGCGCGCTGGTCAGACCCTGCCGTGGCATACCGAACCTTTGTCTCGTTAAGCGGAAACTTAGGGCTCCTAAGATAGCACCGGCGGCGCGCCGCGTGGGGCCGGCCCGGCATGAACGGCGCAGCCGGGGGAAGACCGCCGGGCCCAGCGCCGAACAGGAGACCCGTGATGAGAGCCGTCGTGTACGCCGACGTCCGGACGGTCGAGGTGCGCGAGGTGCCCGACGCGACACTGGAGGCGCAGACCGACGCGCTGGTGCGGATCACCTCCACCGCCCTGTGCGGCACCGACCTGCACATGTACGACGGCCGAACCAGCGCCGAGCCGGGTCTGGTGCTCGGTCACGAACCGTTGGGTGTCGTGCAGGAGGTGGGCACGGCGGTGCAGACCGTGCGGCCGGGCACCCGGGTGGTGATCCCCACGCACCTGTTCTGCGGAACGTGCGTGATGTGCGCCCGAGGGCTGTCGGCGGCCTGTCTGCGGGCCCGGGCCGAGGGGCCGGGCGCGGCGTACGGGTACGCGGGGATGGGTCCGTACCGGGGTGCGCAGGCCGACCTGCTGCGCGTGCCGTGGGCCGACGCCAACTGCGTGCCGCTGCCCGGCGAGCCGGGGGACGCCTACGAGGACGACTTCGTGCTGCTCGCCGACGCGTTCGTCACCGGCTGGCACGCCGCCGCCACCCTCGCCGAGGTCGAGCCGGGTGACACCGTGGCGGTCTTCGGCGCCGGCACCATCGGTCTGCTCGGCGCCTACTCGGCACTGCTGCGCGGCGCCCGGGTGGTGTACTCCGTCGACGGCGTCGACGCCCGCCTCGACAAGGCCGGCGAGGTCGGCGCGGTGCCTGTCGACTTCCGCCGGGGTGACCCGGTCGAGCAGATCCGCGCCGATCGGGCCCGGGCCGGGTTGCCGCTCGGCGAGGAGAAGCTGCGTGGGGTCGACAAGGTCATCGACGCGGTCGGGTTCCAGGCACGTGACCGGGAGCACCCGGACCGGGAGCGTCCGAACCAGGTCATCACCGACGCCGCCCGGCTGGTCAACGCCGCCGGTGCGATCGCGGTGGCCGGCGTCTACCCGGACCGGGACCCGCACCCCGCCCCCGGCGCTGACGACCAGGAGAACCTGGTCGCGCCGTGGGGAGCGCTGTTCGCCAAGGGGGTCGCGGTCCGGTTCGGTCGTACCCACGACCGCCGGTACACCACACTGCTGCGCGACCTGGTCGTCGCCGGTCGAGCACGGCCCAGCATGATCGTCACCCAGCACGGCACCCTCGCCGACGCCCCGGAGTTGTACCGGCGCTTCGATCGCCGGGAAGACGGGGTGATCAAGGCCGTGCTGCGCCCGTCCTGACCGGCGGGCCGGCCGCGATGGACCGCCCCGATTCGCCCTTAAGGGACGTTGGGGAGCAGTCCGCTTCCTGGTCGGGGGCCTGACGGGACGATCATCGTCGATTCGCCCCGTGCGTAGAGGCGTGGGTCACACCGGCGGCTGACGGCTGTCGTGCCGTCCGGGGGGCGTCGATCGCGTCGCGGCTCGATCAAGATCATTCAATGCTGGCGAGCGCGTGGCCCGCTGCCCTGTTCGGGCGCGTGGCGGGATCGTGCCTGGTGGCGGGCCCGGGGAAGGTGGCGGGAGTCGATAGCGCCGTCGCGCTCCATTTGACAACGTTGCCACCGACAGGCGAAGGTGCCCGGAGGGGCTGCTGAGGTGGCTGTGACGGGCGAATACTGTGCTACGTCTATATTGCCGGATTGTTACTTTTTCAACAGTCTCTCGCCTTGCGGATGGCCCTCCGGCCGCAATACGTTGCCGTCAACAACAAAACCAAGTGAAGGTTCAACCTTCCGGAGGCAACCGATGACGTTGGCGAGGTGGTACGAGCTATGAGCGACGTGCCGATCCTCCTTGAGATGCGCTCCATCACCAAGGAGTTCCCCGGAGTCAAGGCCCTCTCCGACGTCAACCTGGTGGTTCGCGCCGGCGAGATCCATGCCATCTGCGGCGAGAACGGTGCGGGCAAGTCCACCCTGATGAAGGTGCTCAGCGGGGTCTACCCACACGGCAGCTACGACGGCAAGATCGTCTACCAGGGGTCGGAGAGCAAGTTCTCCGACATCCGGTCCAGCGAGAACGCCGGCATCGTGATCATCCACCAGGAGCTCGCGCTCATTCCGGGGATGTCGATCGCCGAGAACATCTTCCTCGGCAACGAACCGCGCAAGCGGGGCGCCATCGACTGGAAGGCCGCGAACCGCATGGCGCTGGACCTGATGGCCCGGGTCGGTCTGGAAGAAGACCCGGACACTCTGGTCAAGGACATCGGCGTCGGCAAGCAGCAGCTCGTCGAGATCGCCAAGGCGTTCGCCAAGGACGTGAAGCTGCTCATCCTCGACGAGCCGACGGCGGCGCTGAACGAGGCCGACTCCCGGCACCTGCTGGACCTGCTGCGCGGCTTCCGCTCCCGCGGCATCACCTCGATCATGATCTCGCACAAGCTGAACGAGATCGAGGCGATCGCGGACCAGATCACCATCCTGCGCGACGGCCGGACCGTGGAGACCCTCGACGTCAAGGCGGACGGGGTCGACGAGGACCGGATCGTGCGGGGCATGGTCGGTCGCGAGCTGAGCAGCCGGTTCCCGGACCACACCCCGAAGATCGGTGAGGTCTTCTTCGAGGTGCGCGACTGGAACGTCCGGCACCCGATCTCCGCAGACCGGCAGGTCTGCAAGAACGAGAGCTTCGTGGTGCGCCGCGGCGAGATCGTCGGCTTCGCCGGTCTGATGGGCGCGGGCCGCACCGAACTCGCGATGAGTGTCTTCGGCCGCTCCTACGGGGTGTACGAGTCGGGCACCATCATCAAGGACGGCAAGGAGATCGTGCTGAAGTCGGTGGCGGACGCCATCGACAACGGGCTCGCGTACGTCAGCGAGGACCGCAAGGCGATCGGCCTCAACCTGCTCGACGACATCAAGACGTCGACGGTGGCGGCCAAGCTGTCCAAGATCTCGCACCACGGTGTCCTGAACGAGGTCGAGGAGTACCAGGCGGCCGAGGCGTACCGCAAGGAGTTGCGGACCAAGGCCCCGACGGTCGACGAGGGCGTCTCCAAGCTCTCCGGTGGCAACCAGCAGAAGGTCGTCCTGGCCAAGTGGATGTTCACCGATCCGGACCTGCTGATCCTCGACGAGCCGACCCGCGGCATCGACGTGGGCGCCAAGTACGAGATCTACGGCATCATCCAGCGGCTCGCCGACCAGGGGAAGGGCGTCGTCGTCATCTCCTCGGAGCTGCCTGAGCTGATCGGGCTCTGCGACCGCATCTACACCGTGTTCGAGGGCGCCATCACGGGCGAGATCGCCCGGGCGGACGCGACCCCGGAGACCCTCATGAAGCAGATGACCTCAACGAAGAAGTTGGCCACCCGATGAGCCGTATCAAGGACCTTCAGAAGAACCTGTTCGGAGGCACGACCTCCAACGCCCGTCAGTTCGGCATGATCTTCACCCTGGTGGCGATCGTCGTCCTGTTCCAGATCCTGACGGACGGTCTGACGCTGCGATCGGACAACCTGATCGCGCTGTTCCAGCAGAACTCGTACATCCTGATTCTGGCCATCGGCATGCTCATGGTGATCGTGGCCGGGCACATCGACCTCTCGGTCGGCTCGGTCGCCGCCTTCGCGGGCATCCTGGTCGCCAAGTCGATGGCCGAGTGGTCGCTGCCCTGGCCCGTCGCCATCCTGTTCGGCCTCGCCATCGGCGCGATCATCGGCGCCTGGCAGGGCTTCTGGGTGGCGTACATCGGGGTGCCGGCGTTCATCGTGACCCTGGCCGGCATGCTGCTGTTCCGTGGTGGCAACCAGTTCATCGGTAACGCCAACACGATCCCGGTGCCGGAGGGCTTCCGGGAGATCGGCTCGGGCTTCCTGCCCGAGTTCGGCCCGAACACCGGCTACAACAACGCGACGCTGCTGCTCGGGCTGGCCGCGGCGGTAGCCGTGGTGTGGCGGGAGCTCCAGGCCCGCAAGACCCGTCGGGCGATGGACGCCGACCTGGCACCCATGTGGATCTCGATCCTGCGGATGGCCGTCATGGTCGGGGTGATCGCCTTCGCGGCGCTGCGCTTCGCCAGTGGTCGCGTCGGCACCAGCTTCCCGATCTCCGGCATCATCCTGGTGCTCCTCGTGATCGCGTACTCCTTCTACACCCGCAACACGGCCGGTGGCCGGCACATCTACGCGGTGGGCGGCAACTCCCGGGCGGCCGAGCTGTCCGGCGTGAAGCTCAAGCGGGTCAACTTCTTCGTCATGATGAACATGTCCGTCCTGGCCGCGCTGGCCGGCATGATCTTCGTGGCCCGTTCGGCGGCCTCCGGACCGCAGGACGGCAACGGCTGGGAGCTGGACGCCATCGCCGCGGTCTTCATCGGTGGTGCTGCCGTCTCCGGTGGTATCGGCACCATCAGCGGTTCGATCGTCGGCGGTCTCGTCATGGCAGTGCTCAACAACGGCCTGCAGCTGATGGGCGTCGGCACCGACCGGGTCCAGATCATCAAGGGTCTGGTCCTGCTGCTGGCCGTCGCCATCGACGTCTACAACAAGAGCCAGGGGCGCTTCTCCATCATCGGGAGCCTGATGCGGCCGTTCCGCCGCGACGACTCCGCCCCACCCGCCTCACCGCCGGACGCGGAGCGCGAGCCCGCCAAGGCAGCGGTGTCCGGCTGACGGCCACCGACCTCTCCACCCGTCTCACATCCAGAAAGGCAAGTCCTCACCATGCGTAAATTCTTCGGCACGTCGGTGGTCGCGGTCAGCGCCGCCGCCATGCTGGCCCTCGCGGGCTGCGGCTCCGGCCGCGACGGCGACAGTGGTTCCAACGGCGAGGCCGCCAAGGGCTTCGCAGCGAACTCGCTGATCGGCGTGGCCCTCCCGGCCAAGACCTCGGAGAACTGGGTCCTCGCCGGTGACCTGTTCACCAACGGCCTGAAGGAGGCCGGTTTCCAGGCTGACGTGCAGTACGCGGGCGCGTCGACCACGGTCGCCGACCAGCAGGCCCAGATCACCGCCATGACCACCAAGGGCGCCAAGGTCATCGTCATCGGCGCGACCGACGCCGCGCAGCTGTCGACCCAGGTCGCCGCGGCGCACGCCGCCGGTGCCAAGGTGATCGCGTACGACCGCCTCATCACCAACACGCCGGACCTCGACTACTACGTCGCGTTCGACAACTTCAAGGTCGGCCAGCTCCAGGGCCAGGCCCTGCTGGACGGCATGAAGGCCAAGAAGCCGAACGGCCCGTACAACATCGAGCTGTTCTCCGGCTCGCCGGACGACAACAACGCCGGTGTCTTCTTCAACGGCGCGATGGACGTGCTCAAGCCGGAGATCGACAAGGGCAACGTCGTCGTCGCCTCGGGTCAGAAGGACGTCAAGCAGACCGCCATCCAGGGCTGGAAGGCCGAGGGTGCGCAGGCCCGCATGGACCAGCTGCTGACCTCGACCTACGGCAACAAGGAGCTGGACGGCGTCCTCTCCCCGAACGACACCCTGGCCCGCGCCATCCTGACCTCGGTCAAGGGCGCTGGCAAGCCGGTCCCGGTGGTCACCGGTCAGGACTCCGAGGTCGAGTCGGTCAAGTCGATCGTCAAGGGCGAGCAGTACATGACGATCAACAAGGACACCCGCAACCTGGTGAAGGAGACCATCAACATGGTCAAGGCTCTCCAGGCCGGTAACGCCCCGCAGGTGAACGACACCAAGTCCTACAACAACGGCAGCAAGGTCGTCGACACGTTCCTGCTCCCGCCGGTCGCCGTCACCAAGGCGAACGCGGCTGAGGCGTACGCCAACGACCCGAAGCTCGCGCCGCTCACCAAGTAATCACCGCACGGTAGGTAGCAACGCCGATGGGTCCCGGGTCTCCTCTTCCGGGACCCATCGTCGTCTCTGCGCCCCCGCACCAGCCGGCATCGATCCGGAAGGAGGTCTGACCGTGGCGGCACCAGTACGGTCCAGGCCAGCCGGCGTCGGCCGTAACGCTGAATCCCCGCTGCCGTCGCTGCCCGGCGCCAGCCAGGAGGAGATCCGGCGGCAGAACCTCGGCGCTGTCCTGCGCTACGTCCACCTGCACGGACCGACGTCCCGCGCCGAGCTGACCAGCCGGCTCGGGCTCAACCGAAGCACCATCGGCGCCCTCGCGGCCGACCTGGTCACCAGCGGCCTGGTCACCGAGGAGGCGCCGGCCACCACCCGCCGCGCCGGCCGTCCCTCGCTGGTGGTCAGTCCCCGCTCCGACCGGGTCTACGCCCACGCGTTGAGTGTCGACGCCGACCGGCTGCGTGCCGCCCGGGTCGGCCTCGGTGGGCAGATCCTCGATCGGCGGGAGCTCCCTCGACCCAGCGGCATGTCGGCGATCGACGCCGTCGGACCTCTCGCGGACCTGGTCCGGGACATGGAACGCGCCGTGGTGGGCGACGCGCTGCTGGTCGGCGGCGCCGCCGGGGTCACCGACACCACCCGCGGCCCGGACGGCAGGATTCGGATCGCCAGCATGGACGAGACGCTCGGCGTCGCGCTGGGGGCGGAGTTCAGCGCCGGCCCCGGTTTCGTGGCCGGCGACCTGGCCGACATCGCCGGCCTGGCCGAGCACGTGCGCGGCGTCGCGGTCGGCGTCGACGACGTCATCTACCTGCACGGCGACCTGGGCATCAGCGCCGGCATCATCATCGGTGGCCGACTGGTGGTCGGCCACCGCGGTCACAGTGGCAAGGTCGGCCACATGGTCGTCAACCCCAACGGCCTGCCCTGCGGCTGCGGTTCACGCGGCTGCTGGGAAACCGAGATCTCCGAAGCCGCGCTGTTGCGCCACGCGGGCCGTGACCCGAGCGATCGCGCGGCGGTGGCCGAGGTGCTGCGCGCGGCGGCGGACGGCGACCCGACCGCCCGCGCGGCGGTCGAGCAGGTGGCCGACTGGCTCGGCTTCGGCGTGGCCAACCTGGTCAACGTGGTCAACCCGGACCTCGTGGTGTTCGGCGGCGCGCTGCGCGACATCTTCACCGCCGGGGCGGACGTGGTCCGGGACCGCCTGGACACCATGCCACTACCGGCCTCCCGTGAGCACCTGCGGTTGCGCGCGGCGGCACTCGGGCGCGACGCGGTCCTGATCGGTGCCGCCGAGTTGGCGTTCGACAAACTCCTGGCCGACCCGCTGAACGTCGGCGTCGCGGGCCAGGTCGGGACCAACGAGCCCGGCTAGCCGCGAACTGCCCGCCGGCTCCGGCGGGCTCCCGCTTCTCACCTCTCTCGCTGTGCTGTGGGCTTCGACGCGTCCAGCACTCCCGTACGGACTACCGTATGTTGTACGGTAGTGGCGTTGGCAACGTCGTGAGGGAGCGCTGTGACGACAAGAGGCGACGCGATAGCGGCCCAGGGGCTGCGCAAGCGATACCGGGACCGGTACGCGCTGGACGGCTTCGACCTGCGGGTGCCGCAGGGAACGG
Source organism: Micromonospora sp. DH14 (assembly GCF_029809455.1). Lineage (NCBI taxonomy): Bacteria > Bacillati > Actinomycetota > Actinomycetes > Micromonosporales > Micromonosporaceae > Micromonospora > Micromonospora sp. DH14. Next base: position 60,939 of record NZ_JARVKT010000017.1, read on the forward strand.
TGTGCGGCCTGCTCGGCCCGAACGGCGCCGGCAAGACCACCTCGGTACGGATCCTGTCCACCCTGCTGCGGCTGGACGAGGGTCGTGCCGAGGTCGCCGGGTTCGACGTGACACGCCAGCCCGACCAGGTGCGCTACCGCATCGGTCTGGTGGGGCAGCATCCCGCGCTCGACGAGGCGCTCAGCGGTCGGCAGAACCTGGTGCTCTTCGGCCGGCTGTTCCACCTCGGTCGCCGGCGGGCCCGGCAGCGGGCGGTCGAGCTGCTGGAACGCTTCGGTCTCGCCGACGCCGCCGAGCAGCCGGTCAGCACGTACTCGGGAGGGATGCGCCGACGGCTCGACCTGGCGGCCGGCATGATCCTGGCCCCCGCGGTCCTCTTCCTCGACGAGCCCACCACCGGGCTGGACCCGCGCGGGCGCAACGAGGTGTGGGAGTCGGTCCGGGAGTTGGTGCGAACCGGCACCACGGTGCTGCTCACCACCCAGCACCTGGACGAGGCCGACCAACTCGCCGACCGGATCTCGGTGCTCGAGGCCGGCCGGGTGATCGCCGAGGGTACGCCGGACGATCTGAAGACCCGGCTCGGCGGCGACCGGATCGAGGTGGTCGTCGCGGCGCCGACCGACCTCGCCGTCGCCGTCGCCGAGGTCCGCCGGGCGGTCGACGACGAACCGACCGTCGACGTGGACCGGCGGATGGTGAGCGTCCGGGTCGGTCACCGGGCCGGTGCGCTCGTCGACGTGTTGCGGGCGCTCGACGCCGTGAACATCGCGGTGGCGGACGTCGCGCTGCGCCGACCGACCCTGGACGACGTGTTCCTGCACCTCACCGGAGACCGGGCACCGACCGCCGAGGTGGTGGCATGAGCGCGGTGAGCATGCGGGCGCCGGCGGTGGACCTGACGCCCGGCCGTCCCACCCTCCTGGCCGACAGCGGCACCCTGATCTGGCGCAACCTGGCCCGGTGGCGACGCGACCCCGGCCCGCTGATCGCCTCGCTCGGCTTCAACATCCTGATCGTGCTGATGTTCGCCTACCTGTTCGGCGGCGCGTTGCAGGTGCCCGGCGGCGGCAGCTACCGGGAGTTCCTGATGCCCGGCATGTTCGTGATGACCATGGTCTTCGGCATCAGCCTCACCACGATGGCCGTCGCGGAGGACCTGGAGCGCGGCGTGACCGACCGGCTCCGATCGATGCCCGTTTCCCCGCTGGCGCCGCTGGCGGCCCGGGCGGTCGCCGACATGCTGTTCGCGCTGGTCACCCTCGGAGTCCTGCTGCTGACCGGTCTGGCAATCGGGTGGCGGGCGCACGGCGGGGCCGCGGCCACCCTGGCGGCGGTGGGGTTGATCCTGCTGCTGCGCTTCGCCCTGATCTGGGTCGGCATCTTCCTCGGGCTGGTCACCCGTGGGCAGACGGCCGTGGTGGCCGTGCAGACCCTGGAGTTTCCGCTCGGCTTCCTCTCCAACGCGTTCGTGGCCCCGTCCACCATGCCCGCCTGGCTCGGTGCGGTGGCCGCGTGGAACCCGCTGTCGGCGACCGTCGGCGCCACCCGCGAACTGTTCGGCAACCCCGGTTGGGGCGGTGACTCCTGGGCGGCGCAGCACTACCCGTGGCTGGCGGTGCTCTGGCCGCTCGTCCTGGTGGCGGTCTTCCTGCCACTCTCGGTTCTCCGGTACCGGCGGCTGGCCGACTGAGCGCGAGCCGCCGAGGAATCCGACTCGCTGGGCCCGGTCGATGTCGGTGAGCGCCGTTAGGCTCGCCGGCGTGGACGTGCACCGACTCGATCGGGCCCAGGCGCGGCGGATCGCCATCCGGGCCCAACTGCTGGCCGCCCCGCGCCCGAGCGACCTCATCACAGTGGTCCGTCAGCTGACCCTGGTGCAGCTCGACCCGACGGCCGCCGTCGCCCCCAGCGCCGACCTCGTCTGCTGGAGCCGGCTCGGCTCGTCGTACCAGCCGACGCAGTTGCGCGACGCCCTCGAACGGGACCGGACGCTGTTCGAACACCAGGCGATGGTGCGTCCGATGGACGACCTGGGGCTCTTCCTCGCCGCGATGGCGGCGGCGCCCGGCCACGAGCGCCACCGCGAGTGGCTGCGCGCCAACGACTCGTTCCGGCGCGACGTGCTCGACCTGCTCGGCCGCTCCGGTCCGCTGCTGTCCCGCGACATCCCGGACACGAGCGTCGTGCCGTGGCCGTCGTCCGGCTGGACCAACAACCGCAACGTCACCCAGATGCTGGAGTTCCTGGTCCTGCGCGGCGAGGTCGCGATCGCCGGCCGCCAGGGCCGACAGCGGCTCTGGGACGTGGCGGAGCGGGTCTACCCGGCCGGCGTGCCCGTCGTCGAGCTGGAGCAGGCACGCCGGCTTCGCAACGAGCGGCGGCTGCGGGCGCTGGGCATCGCCCGCGAGAAGGCGGTGGTGGTGCCCGGCGAGCCGGCCGAGGTCGGTGACGCCGGCGAGCCAGCGGTGATCGAGGGAGTCGCGGGCCGGTGGCGGGTGGACCCGGCCGCGCTCGGGCAGCCCTTCACCGGGCGTACGGCGCTGTTGTCGCCGTTCGACAGGTTGGTGCACGACCGGGTCCGCCTCTCGGACCTCTTCGCTTACGACTACGTGCTGGAGATGTACAAACCCAGGGCGGGTCGGCGGTGGGGCTACTTCGCGTTGCCGATCCTGCACGGCGACCGGCTCGTCGGAAAGCTGGACGCCACGGCCGAGCGTCGGCGCGGCACCCTCACCGTGCACGCCATCCACGAGGATGTGCCCTTCACCCCCGACGTGACCACCGCCGTGCACGACGAGGTGCGCGACCTCGCGTCCTGGCTGTCGCTGACCGTGGAGTTTCCCCGCTGACGGGTGATCGCCGAGGCCCCCGCCGCCCCGACGAGCACCCGTCAACCGGCTAGGCGATCCCGCGGACCCGGCGGACGGCGAGATAGAGCAGGAGCAGGGCCAGGGCGACGAAGATGCCCGTCTCGATGCCCTGGAACAGCCAGAACCGGTCCGCCGGCTGGTACAGCTGCCAGTTGTACGCGCCCGGTTCGAGGCCCAACTCGGCCCCGCAGACCCGACCGGTCGGCCCCTTTCCGCCCGGCGGGCACTGGATCTGGGTGCCCTCCGCGATCATCGTCCCGTCGGGGTTCCGGACGCCCTGGGTGAGGATCCAGTTCCCTCGGTTCATCTCCGGTGGCCCTTCCGTCTCGATCGGGAAGGTCTTGGTGCGGGCGGCCTGGTAGTGCGACCGGGCCAGCATCTCCACCGCCGCCCGTACGCCGATGAAACCGGCGAGCGTGATGCCCATGGCGGGCAGCATCCGCTTCCACACGGTGCCGGCGAAGACGCCGAGCGCGACGGCGAAGAGGGTGTAGCCGATCGGGACGATGCCCTGCAGGTCGAAGACGATCATGCCGAGCCGGCCCTCGTCCGCGACCTGGGTGAGCGGGTCGACCCACCACGACATGCCCAGCCCGTAGATCGCCGCGAGGACCAGCGCGGTCCCGCCCACCAGCCCGAACTTCACCAGGGCCCAGCGGGTCCGGCCGACGCCCTGGGTCCAGACGAACCGGTGCGTGCCGTGCTCCACCTCGCGGGCGACCAGTGGCGCGCCCCAGAAGAGGCCGACCAGTGCCGGCAGGGCGATCAGCAGCACGGCCACCAGGTTGAGGCCGCTGTACTGGTTTCCGAAGCGGCGGAAGCCGGCGTCGCAGGTCTCCCGGGTCGCCATCGCCACGTCGGGGTCCGCGAGCTGGCGGACGCAGTCCGTCAGCCCGAGGTCGGCGAAGGTGTGCCGCATCGACAGCCCGATCGGCACCAGCAGAGCGGCCAGCGCCGCGAGCCCCAGCACTGTGTAGAACGCCTGCTTGCGGTGTTGCCGCCAGGTCAACCAGATCATGCTGCCACCCCCCACTCGCTGTGACTGGTCTGCGTGGTGCCGTCGGCCAGGTGGGCCAACACGACGTCCTCCAGGCTGACCTCGCGGATCGTCCAGGCCGGATCGGTGACCGGCCCGTCGGTGCGGACCAGCAGGGTGGACTGCCGGTCGGTGTGACTGGCCCGGATCACGGCGGTGACGCCCCCGATAACGCCGCCGTCGTGGCGGGGGCCGACCAGTTGCCGGTGCTCGGCGACCAGGTCGTCGACCGCGCCGGTGAGCTGCACCTGGGAGGCGTTGAGCACGATCAGGTAGTCGCAGACGCGTTCCAGGTCGGCCAGCAGGTGTGAGGAGAGCAGGACGGTGGTGCCTGACTCCGCGACGCTGCCCATCAACGACTGGAGGAACTCCCGTCGGGCCAGTGGGTCGAGGCTGGCGACCGGTTCGTCGAGCAGCAGCAGCCGCGGCTGCTTGGCCAGTGCCAGGGCGAGCGCGACCTGGGCCCGTTGCCCGCCGGAGAGCTTGCCGACCGGCTTGTCCGGCGGTATGCCGAGCTGGGCCAGCCGCTTGCGGGCCAACCCCGCGTCCCACCGCTTGTTCAGCTTGCCGCCGGCGGTGACCAACTCGGACGCCGTGAAGTCCCGGTACAGCGGGGTGTCCTGGGCGACGAAGCCGATGTCGGCCAGCCCTTCCGTGTCGCCGTAGGGAGACCGGCCGAACACCCGGATCGTGCCCTCGGTGGGCTTGAGCAGCCCGACGGCCAGGTGCAACAGCGTGCTCTTGCCCGCGCCGTTGGGCCCGACCAGCGCGGCGATCCGTCCGGCCGGCAGATGCAGTGAGCAGTCCCGCAGCGCCCAGGTGCTGCCGTACCGCTTGCCGAGCCGGTCTGCTTCCAAGACCATGTCCATCCCTTGTCCTTTCGTTGCGTTCACGCGGGCTCCTTCTGCGGGGCGTCGTCGGCGAGGGTGGCGCGCAGCGTCGTCTCCACCAGGGCGATGACGTCCTCGGCCGTGAGGCCGGCGGCCTGCGCCCGGTGCAGCCAGGCGACCAGGTCGTCGCGCAACTCGGCCTGATTGGGCAGGGACGCCCCGGCCAGGGTGCGTTGGACGAAGGTGCCCACCCCGGGCCGGCCGCCGACCAGACCCTCGATCTCCAACTCCCGGTACGCCTTCAGCACCGTGTTCGGGTTGATCGCCAGGGATTGCGCGACGTCCCGGACCTTCGGCAACTGGTCTCCCGGCGTCAGCAGGCCGACCCGCAGCGCCTGTTTCACCTGCTGCACGAGCTGCATGTAGGTGTTCACCTTCGACCGGCTGTCCAGTACGAACTCGATCACTCGCGATGATCCTTCCTGTTGTCCTACGACAGTAGGACTAATAGACAGCTTCATCGTTGCCCGGTGAGCTGTCAAGCCCACCCCGGCCCGTTCACCCCCGCGCGGCACTTGTCGGCTCGCGGGTGCCGGGCCGGCCCAGGTGGCACCGGCAGGCCAGCGGTTGGCACCGACGGGCCAGCCCGACGGGAAGGGACCGGCAGCGATCCGCGTGGACGGGGAGGGGTTCGATGGTCACCAACGAACTGACGACGTCGAGGACGACCCCACTACAGGCCGCTCGCGCCCGGGGCCGGGTACGCGGCCGGCTGATCCTGCTCGGCCCGGCGTTCGTCGCCGCCGTCGCCTACGTCGATCCGGGCAACTTCGCCACCAACTCCGCCGCTGGTGCCCGCTACGGCTACCTGCTGGTCTGGGTCGTGGTGGTGGCCAACCTGATGGCGATGCTGGTGCAGACCCTCACCGCGAAGCTGGGTCTGGCCACCGGGCGCAGCCTGCCCGAGCTGTGCCGGGAACGCCTGCCCCGGCCGGTGAACCGGATGATGTGGGTGCGGGCCGAGCTGGTCGCCATGGCCACCGACCTGGCCGAGGTGATCGGTGAGGCGGTGGCCCTGTACCTGCTGTTCGGCATCCCCCTGCTACCCGGCGGGATCATCATCGGCACTGCCGCGTTCGGTCTGGTGCCGCGCCTGCAGGGCACGGACACGTGCTGCTGGCCGCCGGCATCCTCGGCGCGACAGTGATGCCGCACGTCATCTACGTGCACTCCGCGCTCACCCGATGGGCAACCTGGTCAACCACCCGCTCACCACCGCCGCCGCGTCCCTGGTGGCGGTGCTGGTGGTCGCGCTCAACGCGTTCCTCCTCCGGCAGGTGGCTGCCGGCTGAGCCGGCGGGTCGGCGCTGCCGGCTGAGCCGGCGGGCCGCCTGGGTTCGACTCCCCACGAGCGTGATGCCTGTGAGTCATCTTTATGACCCACAGGCATCACCCGTTGAAGACCAGGTCGGCTGGGCCCGTGTGGTGGCGGGGCGGGCGTGGCTCAGGTGCGACGCCCCTCGTCGCGGGCCGGGATCTCCTGACGCTGTTCGAGGGCGTCCGCCGGGTTGGCGTCGGCCGGCAGCGAGGTCACGTCCTCGAGCGTGCCCGCCGGGAAGGCGCCCTGCTCGGCCAGGTCGGCCTCGGCCGCCTCCGGGTCCACGTCACCCGACACCCGGTCCGGCGGCCCGACGTCGAACGCGTCCTGTCGTTGCTCAAGGGCATCCGCCTCCGGAGGAGGGATCGTGCCGCCCTGTTCATCCCGGTACGTGCTCATCGGAGCCTCCCACCCGGCGGGTGTCGACATGCCGCCGGGCCGCTGCCTACCCACCAGCGCCGCACTCAGGCCGCCATGCCGCTCAAGAGTTGGGCAATCCGGAACGGGCTCCGGCAGCCAGCCCCAACGCCAACAGCACGCACCCGGCGCCGACCAGGAAGAGCAGCGAGGCGGTCGGCTGGCCCAACCACTCCCAGTACGGGTGCCAGGCCTTCACCGCGCCCCGGCGTCGACGCCCCTCGGTGCGCCGGCTGACCCAGCCGAAGACCATCCAGCCGGCCACCGCGCCGAGCACCGTGCCGGGCGGCCGAGGCGCAGCAGCCGTCGCCCGAACCGGTCGGCCGGCCTGGTGTCCGCACGGTCATGGACATCCTCCGGCTGCAGAATCGGGCGCAGCGACAGTACATCGACCAGGGTCCGGGCGCGTCCCCCGGATGACCGCCGCCGGTGGCCGGGATCGGCCAGGATGGGCGGGTGGCCGTTCACGGCCGCGACGAGGAGGGTGGGCGATGCGGGTACGCGGACGGTTGACCTGGGGGCGGCGTGCTCGCGCGCTGGCGGTGCTGACCGTGTTGCTCGCCGGCGTGCTGCCGCCGGCGGTGGCGCTGGTGCCGGGCACCGCCTCGGCGGGCGCGGCGGCGGGCACGCCGGTCTGCGAGGTGCGGGACAACCGGCTCCGCGAGATCTCCGGGATGGTCGCCACCGACGACGGGTACGTGGTGATCAACGACGGGGCCGACGACGAGGCGCGCCGCCGGATCTTCTTCCTCGACGAGCGGTGCGCGGTGCGGCGAACCGTCTCCTTCCCGTCCCGACCCCGGGACACGGAGGACCTGGCCATCGGCCGGGACGGCACCGTCTGGGTCGCCGACATCGGCGACAACGACCGGTCCCGGCCGACGGTCGGGGTGTGGCGACTCGCGCCGGGGGCGGAGCAACCGGTGCTGCACCGGATGACCTACCCGGACCGTCCGCACGACGCCGAGGCGCTGCTGCTCGACGCGTCCGGTCGGCCGCTGATCATCACCAAGGGTGGCAGTGGCACCGTCTTCCTGTACGCGCCGACCACCGCGCTGCGGGCGGACGCGACGACGCCGTTGACCGCGCTGGGCCAGGTGACACTGCCGACAACCACCACCAGCAACCCGTTCTCCTTCCTGGGTCGCGGGGTGGTCACCGGCGCCGCGTCCGCCCCGGACGGACGGCGGGTGGCGCTGCGCAGCTACGCCGACGCCTTCGAGTACGACGTGCCCGACGGCGACGTGGTCCGCGCGTTGACCACCGGCACCGCGCGGATCACCCCGCTGCCGGACGAGCCCCAGGGGGAATCGATCACCTACAGTCGCGACGGCCGGTCGTTGCTCACCGTCTCCGAGTCCGCCGGCCAACCCGCCAGCCGCCCGACGATCCTGCGCTACCCGGCCACCGCCACCACGGCCACCGCCACTCCCGCCACGGAGTCCGTCGGCCCGGTGTCGCCCACGGCGGTCCGTCCGGCCGCCGGGCAGGTCGGCGGCGCGGGTGGGCGGACGTGGCCGCTGGTGGCCGGAGCGGGGACGCTGGTGTTCCTGCTCGGGCTGGCCGGCGTGCTGCGCTGGAGGCACACCGCGCGCCCGTGAACGGCCCGGGCCTGCGGCAGGATGGGGGGATGTCCGTCCTGTCCACGTTGCGCCACCCGATCATCGCCGCCCCGATGGCCGGCGGCCCCTCCACTCCCGCGCTCGTGGCCGCCGTGTCCGGGGCGGGTGGACTGGGCTTCCTCGCCGCCGGAATGATCGACACCGAACGGTTGGTCGCCGACGTCGCCGAGGTCCGCGCCCGCACCGACCGGCCGTTCGGTGTCAACGTCTTCCTGCCCGACCCCGGCGGCGTCGACGAGGCGGCCATCCAGGCGTACGCCAAACGACTCGCCCCGCAGGCCGGACAGCGCGGGGTGAGCCTCGGCGAGCCGGTGGGAGGCGACGACGCGTACCCGGAGAAGCTGGCCGCGCTGCTCGCTGACCCGGTCCCGGTCGTGTCCTTCGTGTTCGGTCTGCCCGACCGGGCGGCGGTGACCGCCCTGCGCGAGCGGGGCACCGAGGTGTGGGCCACCGTCACCCGCCCGGACGCCGCGACCGCCGCCGCCGACCTGGGTGTGGACGCCGTGGTGGTGCAGGGCACCGAGGCCGGTGGGCATCGTGGCGGCCTGCCGGACGACGACGACTACGGGGTGCTGCCGCTGCTCCGGCTGACCGCCGCCCGCTGTGACCGGCCGCTGGTGGCCGCGGGCGGCCTCGTCGACGGTCCCGCGGTGGCCGCCGTGCTGGCCGCCGGCGCCGCCGCCGCGCAACTCGGCACGGCCTTCCTGCGCTGCCCGGAGGCGGGCAGCTCGCCGATGCACCGGGCGGCGGTGGCCGGTGCCACGCCGACCGCGTTGACCCGGTCGTACACCGGTAAGCGGGCCCGTGGGGTGGCCAACGACTTCCTGCGCCAACACGACGCGGTGGCACCGCGCGGTTACCCCCAGGTGCTCCACCTGACGCGCCCACTGCTGGGCGCCGCCCGGCGCGACGGGGACGCGTCGGTGGCCAACCTGTGGGCCGGGCAGGCCCACCCGCTGGCCCGGGAGCTGCCGGCGGCGCAGGTGGTCGCCGAGGTGAGTGCCGACGCCCGGGCGGCGCTGGCCACAGTGGTCGCACGGTCCGCTCGCTGGGGCTGATCAGGACGCCGGCAACCGGCTCGGGCGGGCCGGACAGGCCCGGCGGGCAACCGGTTAGAGTCTCGCCGTGATCGAGATCGGTGCGCAGGTCGACCTGTCCCACCCGGCTGAGCGGGTCTGGCTCGCCCTGACCGACCGGCAGTTGCTCGGCCGGTGGTTCGCCGAGGCCGAGACGGTCGAGGGCGTGCCGGACCGGCTGCTGCTGCACACCGCCGGCCTGCCCGGCTTCGACGCCAACGTCGAGGTCGAGGTGACCGAGCGACAGGAGCCGGACCTCCTCGTGCTGTCCTGCGACGAGGCCGGCCGGCTCAGCGAGCTGACCTGCACTGTCACCGCCACCAAGCAGGGCTGCCGGTTGGAGCTCCGGGAGGTCAGCACGCACGGCGCGTGGTCCGGCGAGCAGCACGAGCCCCGTGAGCAACAGCTGCGGCAGGCGCTGACCGTGCGGCTGCCGGCCATCCTCGACTGGCTCGCCTTCCAGCAGGTCGACCTGCGCCGCGCCGACGGTGGGATGACAGCGGAACTGCCAGTGCTCGGCGTACGCGGCAGGGCCGGCCGCAACCCCCGCCGGCGTCGCACGCTGGTCGCCGTTGTGGCCGGGGCGGTGCTGCTGGCGGGGACGGCGGCCTGGGTGACGTTGCCGCCGGACCCGAAACCGGTCGCCGCGCCCGCACCGGCCCCGAGCGCGTCGCCGACGGTGACCCCCGCCCGGAGCACCGTCGCCCCCTCGGCGACCCCCTCGGCGCGCCCCACGCGGGTCACCGCGTCGCCGACCACCCGGCCGAGCCGGACCCCGTCGGCGAAGCCCTCGCGCACCACCGAGTCGGCTGCGCCACCCACGCCACCGACGCCCGTGACGGCCCGCTACCAGACCGACTCCAGCCGGTTGTTCGGCTACACCGGCGAGATCGTGGTCGGCAATCCCGGCGCCACCGCGGTGGCGGACTGGTCGGTGGTGGTGACCCTCGCCGAGGGCACCACTGTCGACGACGTGGACGGCGCGAACTGGCGACAGGACAAACGGGTGATCACCTTCACCGGAACCGCCGTGCCGGCCGGGGGATCCCAGACGATCAGCTTCGACGTCCGCGACAGCCGGCCGAAGGCCCGGGAGCCGGAGAGCTGCACGATCGGCGGGCAACAGTGCGCGGGTCTCTGACTAGGCTGCCGTCATGGCACTGCTGCACAGGGCGACCCTGCACCCCACGAAGCTGGACCTGCTGACGGCCTGGCTGCCCGACCGACAATGGTTCGCCGGACCGAAGGGCGTCGAGGTGGTGAGCCGGGGCGCCTACCGCTTCGACGACCCGGCCGGCGAGGTCGGCATCGAGACGATGCTGGTCGCCGCCGCCGACGGGCCGGTCCACCAGGTACCCCTCACCTACCGCGCCGCCCCTCTCGACGGTGCCGAGCAGTGGCTGGTCGGCACCACCGAACACTCGGCGCTCGGCCGGCGCTGGGTGTACGACGGCTGCGCCGACCCGGTGTACGCCGCCGCGCTCGCCCACGCGATCCTCACCGGTGGCGGCCAGGCGGAGCAGTACTTCGAGGTCGACGGCCGGCGCGAGGTACGCGAGCCGACGATGACGATCGAGGTCGGCGAGACCGGCAGCGACAACCCGCCCCCGGTCGGCACCCTGCGCCGGGTCGTCGACGGGGACGGCACGCTCATCAGCACCGACACCGTCGAACTGGTGGTCGTCCGGCGGCCCGGGGCCGGTGCCGACGGGGCCACCGGGGCCACCGGGGCCACCCTGAGCGGCAGGTGGGATGGTCAGCCGACGAGCGTGCCACTGGCGTACGCCCGGGTGCGCTGACCCGCCTGTCCCGAGTGCGCGGTGGGCGGCCCGGATGCCGGACCGCCCACCGCGTTCACCACCGCGCAGGAGGCGGGGGCGGCGACACGGGCGGCCGGTCGTCGCAGGTGATGGTGTTGGGCAGCAACCACGGTGCGAGCCAGCCGCCGTCGTTGCCGCCGAGGTCGGTCAGGGCGAATTCCGAACCGGTCGGGGCGAAGTGGAACGACCCGCAGTTGTTGACGCCGACCGCGCCCACGTTGCGGGCGTCCACGTTGGCGAACGAGGCGGACCCGGCCGTGCGGGCGCTGACCACCGAGGTGCCGGTGCCGTCGACCCGGACGTCGGAGAACCGCACGTCGGAGATCGAGTAGAGGTCCTTCACCGGCCAGTCGCTGACCAGCATGATCGCGTTGTAGGTGTTGTCCAGGTACGCGTCGCCGGTCACCTCGATGCCCGCCTCGATGCTGCGGTCCAGGGCGAAGAGCCAGATCGCCCCGAGGCCGATGTTCCAGTTCAGCTCGTACGTGCCGGCGCGGGCGGTGGTGTTGTTGGTGAACCGCAGGTGCCCGGTGAACGGCTCCGCGCCGAAGCGGGACCCGGCGTGCAGGCCGCTGCCCTCCCGTACCGGGTCGGCGACGAGGTTGTGCGAGACGGTGGTGTCGGTGCCGCCGTAGATGGCGATGCCGTTGGCCAGGGTCGGCGACTGCACGGTGTTGTGGTCGAACGTGTTCCGCGCGTTGGCCGTCTTCTCCGACCACATCGCCAGGCCGTCGTCGCCGGTGTTGCGGACGAAGTTGTGCGCGACCAGGGAGTCGGTCACCCCGGTGTGGAAGTTGAGGGCGTCGGCGATCTGGTCGACGATGATGTTGTTGGTGACCCGGACGTTGCGCATCCGGCCGTCGAACCACAGGCCCGCCTTGGTGTGGTGCAGGTAGAGCCCGTCGATGGTCGAGTCGCTCATCGCCCCGCCGATCGCGTTGACCTGGTCGGTGTCGATGCGCTCCCGCACGTCGCCCTCGATGGCGAAGCCGGAGAGGTGCACGTTGCGGCTGCCGCCGTCGGCGGCGTCCCGACCGTAGAACCCGACTCCGGTGTGCACCGAGCCGTCCGGCGCGGGGGTCGGCAGGGCGACCTCGCGGCCCTTGATGACGGTGTGCCAGTTGCCGGCGCCCTCGATGGTCACGTCGTCGACGATGACGTGCCGGTTGACCTGGTAGGTGCCCGGCGGGAGGTACACGGTGAGGTGGGCTCGCCGGGCGAAGGCGATGGCCCGGTCCAGCGCGTCGGCGGAGTCCCGCCGGCCGGTCGGGTCGGCGCCGAAGGCGAGCACGTTCGCCGCGAGCAGCCGGACACGCGGCGGGGCGACCAGTTCGGAGTCGAGCAGGTCGATGACCGTCCAGGCGGCGGCGCTGCCGGGCGGCGCGGTGAGCCGGACAGTGTCGCCGGCCCGGTACGTACGCCCGAGCAGGAGTCGCTGCTCGTCGTAGAAGTGGGTGGGCCGGAACGGTGTGCTGATGCTCGGGTACGGCGTGGTGGCCGACGGCACGCACTGGCACTCGGTGATCCACCAGTCCGGGTGCAGCAGCCCGGCCTGCGGGTCGTTGGTGAAGGGGTACTGGTTGTAGAGCCACGAGTACTGCGAGGTGAGCGTCATGGTGCGCAGATGCGTGCCGTTCACCGCGACCCGCAGCGGCGCGGTGATCCCACCTCCCTGCGGCGCGTCCGGGATGCTGTACCGCACGGTGATCCCGTTCGCCGCGCTGGGCAGGACGAACTCCACGTACTCCCCGGGGGTGAGCCGGACCGCCCGGCGGCCGGAGGCCTCCGCGGGCAGGGTGTATGCGGACCGGTCCGGCCCGATGATCTCGCCGTTGGTGCGGGCGTTCTCCGCTTCCTGCTCCAGGAAGCGGACGTCCGCGCCGCGCCCGGCGACCAGCGCCGGGTCGAGAGCGGCCCGGGTGACCACCGGCCGCGCGCCGGTGGACCCGGGTGGACTGGCGGCGGCCGAGGTGGGCCCGGCGACCAGCACGGCGAGACCGGCCGCGAGCGCGACGGCGGTGCCGCCGGGCCGTCCCCGCGTCGGCGTGAGGCTGCGAAACATCGGTGACCCTCCTGAGTGGGTGGTGGTGGAGGTCCGCCCGGCGCCCGACATTGATCGTCATGATGCAGCACCGAACAGGGCACTGCAAGACACCTATCGAACAACGAAAATAAACGACCGCAAGGCAGCAAGAAATGGACGGTTGTCGAGTTGAGGTGGCGCGCGTCGCCCACCCCGACCAGCTCACGCCCGGCGTAGGCTGATCCGCGTGGATCAAGAAGACCGGATCGCCCTCTTTCTCGACTACGAGAACCTCGCGTTGGGCGCGCGTGACCATCGCGGCGGCGTGGCCTTCGACTTCCGGCCCATCGCCGACGCGCTGGCCGAACGGGGCCGGGTGGTGGTCCGCCGGGCGTACGCCGACTGGTCCTACTTCGACGAGGACCGCCGGATGCTCACCCGCTCCCACGTCGAGCTGATCGAGATCCCGCAACGGATGGGCGCGTCCCGCAAGAACGCCGCGGACATCAAGATGGCCGTCGACGCGATCGAGTTGGCGTTCGAACGCGACTACATCTCCACCTTCGTGATCTGTAGCGGTGACAGCGACTTCACCCCGCTGGTGCACAAGCTGCGCGAGCTGAACAAGCGGGTCATCGGCGTCGGGGTCGAGGGGTCCACCTCGGGGCTGCTGCCCCCGGCGTGCGACGAGTTCCTCTACTACGACCGGCTGGAGGGCGTGGACATCCCGCCGACCCGGGGTGGGCGCGCGCGTCCCGCCACCCGGCAGGCCGGCGCGGACCAGCGCCCGCCCGAGCCGGAGCAGGAGGTGGACCGTCGGCCGCAGGAGGCGGAGCCCGACCGGGACGCGGACACGCTCGCCGTGCAGGTCGCCCAGTCGGTCGCCGGCCTGCAGGGCAGCGCCAACGGTGAGGTCACCGCGTCCCGACTCAAGCGCACCCTGCTGCGCAAGGACCCGACCTTCAGTGAGTCCGACTACGGCTTCCGCACCTTCGGTGAGCTGCTGCGTCACCTCGCCGAACGCAACGTGATCGAGCTGGCCGAGGGGCCGGCCAAGGGTGACCCGGAAGTCTCGTTGCCCGAGCACGGCGACCGCGAGGTGGCGTTCGGCCTGCTCCGGGGCGTGGTGGCGGACCTGGGCAGCGGCGGCAACCCGGTGGCGCTGTCCGGTCTGAAGAACCAGGTACGCCGGGCCCGCCCGGACTTCAGCGAGAAGAAGCTCGGCTACCGCAGCTTCCTGCAGTTCTGCAAGGCCGCCGCCACCGCCGGCGTGCTGGACCTTCGCTGGAGCCCCGAAGCCGACGACTACCTCCTGACAACTCATCCCTGACCCCACCGCCCTTGATCAACAGGGGCTGGGGGTGGGGAGTTGCGGGGTGGAGGCACAGTAGGGCTTCCCTGATTTGCAACTCAGGAGGGGGAGAACCGCCCGTTATGGTTTCGAACCGTCAACGGTTGGGCGGAAATGCGCCCGGATTGTCACTCTTGCCCCGGTCCGGTCATTCCTGCGCCGTACCCTCGGCGCGGGAATTGCTATACGGTCGGCGAATGAAGGTGGAGGAGCACTGGTGGAACGGAGACACGACCCCGCGCGGGCGCCGGGACGTGTACATCCGTACTGACGGGCAGGGTTGGGAGGTCCGCGCCCAGATCGGTGGGGCGTCGGGTCGTGAGCGGGTGCAGCAGTGCCCCAGCCGGGCCTCGGCGGCCATCCTCGCCGACGCCTGGCGCGGCACCCACCCATCCTGGCGCGAGCTGAAGCAGCGCTGATCCGGCACCGGGCCGGGTCGGCAACGCTCCCGGGTTCCAGCCCGGCGCGCCCGCCGACCGGCCCGGCGCTCGGTACGTTGGTCCAGCCGCAATCGCTGAGCGGTTCACCCGCCGACCACGTCCAGCTCACAGGTCACCTAAGGTAATGTTGGTCTTGAAGGCGTGTGG
Organism: Micromonospora sp. DH14; assembly: GCF_029809455.1. Lineage (NCBI taxonomy): Bacteria > Bacillati > Actinomycetota > Actinomycetes > Micromonosporales > Micromonosporaceae > Micromonospora > Micromonospora sp. DH14. The sequence continues at coordinate 75,952 of NZ_JARVKT010000017.1, forward strand.
GCGGCGTGATCCGATGGAAGGTGCCGAACGAAGGAACCTTCACATGCCCATACCTACCGGCGGATACCGCGAGGTGGCTGAGGATCTTGCCGCTCGCATCAAGAGCGGCGAGTACGCGGCGGGGGAGCGTCTGCCCACGTACAGCGAACTATCGGACCTCTACGACGTCAGTGTGACCACGGTCCAGCGCGCGATCATCGTTCTTCAGACACGCGGCTTGGTGGTGGGACTTCAGGGCCGTGGCCTGTGGGTCGCCGAAGACCTGGGATCTCTGTGATCAAGTGATGAGAACTAGGTCCAGGTAGGCGGATTCAGCTCAGTCTCCTCACCTGATGAAGGGATGGCGGCAGATCTCCGTGTCTCCGCCCGCAGGTCGGGTACTCGCAGGTCTGCCGGTCGCGCCCGATGGAGGTCGCCCATGTCGCAGGGCCCCGACGAGGAGAACCGCAGGCTCGACGAGGAGATCCGGGAGGCCGAGCGCCGGCTCGCCGACCTCACCGCCTCGTCGGATGACGCGCTGGCCGACGACGACGCGCTCACCGACGACGACGCCCGGGCACCGGACGACGCCCCCTCGGAGAGGAACGCCGACTAGGGGCCTGCCCAGCGTCACGCCGGACAGGCCCCGAGGCCGGGTCAGCGTTTCAGCGTGAAGGTGAAGTCGCCGGAGAGCTTGCCGCTCAACCGGGCCACCGAAACGACCTTCCCCTCGGTGATGAGTCGGTCGACCTCGGCCCGCGACAGACCAGAACCCTCAGCGATCAGTCGTGCCGGGCGGACCGGTATCCGCGCCGCGTTGCGGACCTCGACCTCGATCACGTCCAGGTCCAGGTGATCCGATCCGCCGGTGTCGAGACGCCAGGCGTCGGTCCAGTCCAGGGCGAACCGGTTGCGATGCCGAACGTCCGGATCCTGGAGCAGTTCGGCGGTCAGGCCGGGGTCGTTGGCGTGGAGCCGGTCCAGCGTTTCGCTCGGGATGGTGCGTACGGTCATCCGCTCCAGGACGGTGAGCTTGACCGTGTCCCCGCACATGGTGCAGAGCGCGAGCAGCCAGACGTCGATGAGCTTGTGGTTGGCGTTGACCCGGAACTTGCCGCTCGCCCGAAGGCGCTGGGACGCGCACCCGTGGCAACGGCGGTGAATGATGGGCAGGCAGGTGGGCACGACGGCCCAGTTTTTGAGCACAGAAGTACACCGGTTTCAGTGAGAAGTCCGCAGCAAGAAGGAGCGCGGCGCAGCTGCGCGACGCGCGACAGATCAGTTCTTGGGGGGTCTCACAGGGTGTACAACGGCACGTCCTCGCCTAAGGCCTGTTTCACAAGAACTGGCCGGCCTGCGGCGGAGTCCGGACGACGACCGGCGGCGTTGCGGTTCCGTCCGGATACAACATCGGTATCCGGACGAAACCGCGCCTTGCCGGATCGCCGCCCGGACTCCGCCTCGGCTCGACCGCCCTTATGAAACAGGCCTTAGCCGACCAAGGTTGCGCAGCACCGTATCGACGCACGGGGGCGCCGTTCCACTGGTTTTCGCGTACGCCTCAGCCGCCCAGGTGGCGGGACGTGCGGACCGGTCAGACGGTCGGGACCGGCAGCACCACGCCCTCGGCCGCCGACCGGTGCGCCAGCTCGATCAGCTCGACGGTGTGGACCGAGTCCCGTGGGTCCACCGGCATCGGTGTGCCGTCGCGCAACGCGGCCGCCACCTGTGCGTAGAAGCTCTGGTACGCGCCGGGCGCGGTCGGCACCGGCCGCAGGTCACCGTCGACACCGAGCAGGCCGTAGCGCTCCGGCGGGACCTCGCCCCAGCCCGGCTGGTCCGGTCGGCCGCCGTCGTGCAGCGCCGCCTCCTGCACGTCCAGCCCGTAGCTGGTGTAGCCGGCCCGGTCGCCCAGCACCCGCAGGCGCGGCCCGAGTTGGGCGGTCACCGCGCCCATCCACAGGTGCGAGTGGACCCCGTTGGCGTGGGTCAACGCCACGAAGGCGTCGTCGTCGACGGCTGCGCCCGCGCGGCGACGGTCCACCTCCGCGTAGACGCGGTCGACCCGGCCGAACAGCTGCACCGCCTGGTCGACGAGGTGGGCGCCGAGGTCGAAGAGGGCACCACCGGCCTCCTCCGGACCGGCCAGCTCCCGCCAGCCCGGCTTGATGGTCGGGCGGAACCGCTCGAACCGGGACTCGAAGCGCAGCACCCGCCCCAACTCGCCCCGCTCGACCAGCTGGCGGACGGTCAGGAAGTCGCCGTCCCAGCGGCGGTTCTGAAAGACCGTCAGCGGCACCCCACGCTCGGTCGCCTCGTCGACCAGCGTGCGGCCCTCCGCGGCGGTCGGGGAGAGGGGCTTGTCGACGACGACCGGCAGGCCGGCGGCGAGCGCCGCGCGCGCCATCGGCACGTGCTGCCGGTTCGGCGTCGCCACCACGACCAGGTCCAGGTCGTCAGGGGTACGCCACAGCTCGTCGGCGTCGTCGACCAGGCGGGCGTCCGGGAAGTGCTGTCGGGCCTGCTCGCGCCGCTGCGGATCACGGGTCACGATGGCGTCGAGCCGCAGCCCCGGGGTCGCGGCGATCAGCGGCGCGTGGAACACCCGGCCCGCCAGCCCGTACCCAAGCAGACCAACCCGCAGCGCCTTCGCCATGCCGTGCCCCCGTCTCCCCGGGCCGTGCCCTGGTGACGGCGGCCCCGCTGATCGAATCTACGCCCCGGACGGTCGTGCTCGGCCGCGGCCCGGCGCTGGTCAGCTCGCGGGGTCGGCGCGCAGGTAGGTGAGGACCGCGAGCACCCGCCGGTTGGTGTCGTCGCTGGGGGGCAGGTCGAGCTTCAACAGGATGTTGCCGACGTGCTTGCCGACCGCCGCCTCGCTGACGTGCAGGCGGCCGGCGATCGACGCGTTGGAGCGCCCCTCGGCGAGCAGCGCCAACACCTCGCGTTCCCGGGCGGACAGCGCGGCGAGCGGGTCACGGGGGCGGTGCAGAAGCTGCCGGACCACGTCCGGGTCGATGGCGGTGCCGCCGTCGGCGACCCGGCGCAGCGTGTCGACGAACTCGGTGACCTCGGCGACCCGGTCCTTGAGCAGGTAGCCCACCCGTTGGCCGTCGCCGCTGTCCAGCAGCGCCGCCGCGTACCCGGTCTGCACGTACTGGCTGAGCACCACGACCGGGAGGTGGGGTCGGTCGGCGCGCAACGCGACGGCCGCGCGCAGCCCGTCGTCACGGCGGCCCGGCGGCATCCGGATGTCGGTCAGCACCAGGTCCGGTTGGTGTTCGCGCGCCGCGGCCAGCAGCTCCGGTGCGGAGCCGACGGCGGCGCAGACGGTGAAGTCGAAGCGGGTCAGCAGCGCCACCAGACCCTCGCGCAGCAGCACCTCGTCCTCGGCGAGCACCACCCGGGTCACCGACGGCATGGCAGCTCCACCCGGACCACTGTAGGCCCGCCGGCCGGGCTGGACAGCAGCAGCCGGCCGCCCACGGCGGCGACCCGGTCGGCGAGACCGGTCAGGCCGGTGCCCCGCGCCGGGTCGGCGCCGCCGTGGCCGTCGTCGGTCACCTCGACGACGAGGTCACCGTCGGCCCGGGTGAGGTGGACGTCGGCGCGGGTCGCCCGGGCATGCCGGGCGACGTTGCCCAGCGCCTCGGAGACCACGAAGTAGGCGGTGGTCTCCACGATCTCCGGCAGCTCGCCGTGCAGGTCGGCGCGCACGGTGACCGGGATGGTGGCGGCGTCGGCCAGTTCGCGTACCGCACCGGCCAGGCCGAGGTCGGTGAGGCTCTGCGGGCGGATGCCGTGCACCAACTGCCGCAGCATCACCATCAGGCCCCTGGCCTGGTCGTGCGCCACGGCGAGGGGCCGGGCGGCGGGGGAGTCCTCGGGTACGTCCAGCCGGGCCAGCCCCAGCTGCAGGGTGAGGCTGGTGAGTCGGGGCTGCGCGCCGTCGTGCAGGTCGCGTTCGATGCGGCGGCGTTCGGCCTCGTACGCCCCGACCAGTCGGGTGCGGGAGCGGGTCACCTCGCGCAGCGCCGCCGCGTCCACCGGGTGGGCCAGCAGCCACCGGGCCACGGCCGCCTGCACGGCGGCGAGCAGGCCGACGGCGTACCAGAGCACCGGGATCAGCAGCACCCCCACGATCGCGTACGGGACGGCCTCGCCGGTGCTGTCGATCGGCTGCCAGATCACCACCGGCTCGTTGGCGTCACCGGTCAGCCAGGGGCTGGAGATCATTCCAAGGTCCAGCAGGACCAGCAGCAGGAACACCCAGTACGCGACCGGCGCGAAGCCGCCCAGCCAGAACAGGTACGCCACCTCCCGCCAGGTGGCGGCGCTGCGGTAGCGGGCCACCAGGCCCGGCCACGGCGACGAGGGCAGCGGACGACCGTCGACGAGCCCGACCCGCCACCGCTCGACGGCGGCCACCGGAAAGCTCACCAGCGGGGCCAGCGCCAGCAGGATGAGGCTGCCGGTGGCCAGGAACAGCGTCAGCGCGACGCTCGGCGGCCGGCCGTGCAGGCGGAACGCGTTGACGGCGGCCAGCAGGGGCGCGCCGATGACGAGCAGCCCGACGGTGAGCACGCCGGCGATCGGCACGGTGGTCACCAGGTAGGCCAGCGCGCGCCAGGGCCACGCGGTGAGCAGCCAGCGGCGGCGGCGCAGCGCCTCGGCCAGGCGCGAGGGGGGTTCCGTGGTCATGCCGCAGACGCTAATCGGCAGCGACCGGGCGCCCCAGCCGTCCAGATCCACTCTTCGAGGTATGCCCAGCACTACCCGGCGAACGGGTGTGCGGGGTCCGGAAAGGGGAAGAACGGGCCGTCACGCGGTCCGCGTGACCGGTGTCGGCGGCGGCTGGAGAGACATGGGTGCCAGAACCTTCGTGGTGGTCGGCGGGACCAGCGGTCTCGGCCTCGCGGTGGCCCGACTGCTCGTCGACGAGCACCGGGTTGTGGTGTTCGGCAACGTGCCGGCCGAGGTCGCCGCCGCGACGGACGAGTTGGGTTGCGACGGGGCGGTCTGCGACATCTCGTCCTACGAGCAGGTCCGCGACTCCTTCGCCGGGGTGGTCGAGCGCTACGGCACCATCGACGGGGTGGCGGCCTGCGCCTCCATGTGGGCGGGCGGCGACCTGGGGGACCTGTCGGTGGAGCACATCCGGCGGGCCGTGGAGATCAACGTTCTGGGCATCACGTACCTGCTGCGGGAGGCGGTGCGGCATCTTGACCGGCAGGGCCACGGCAACGTCGTCTACATCGGCGCGCTGGCGTTGGCGGCCCCCCGGCCCGGCATCCCCGTCTACCGGGCCACCAAGAGCTACGGCAACAGCCTGGTCGACTCGCTGGCCGAGGCGCAGCACAGCAACCGGGTGAAGGTGATGCAGCTGCACCCCGGGCCGATGCCGACCCGACTGCAGGAACGGGTGGGCGCCGAGTTCCTGGACGAGGTGTACGCCATGCCCGAACAGGTCGCCACCGAGGTCGTCCGGTTGCTGCTGCTCGAACCCGACGACCTCTACGTCTCCGGTGAGCGCGTGCTGCGCGCGGACGGGCGGTGGTGACGGCCGCAGCCGGACCCGCCGACCGTCCGGCCTCGGCGTGGGCGCCGCTGCGGACGGCGGTCTACCGCAACCTGTGGCTGGCCCTGCTCGCCGCCAACATCGGCACCTGGATGCAGACCGTCGGCGCGCAGTGGCTGCTGATCAACCATTCCAACGCCCCCACCCTGGTCGCGCTGGTGCAGACCGCCAGTCTGCTGCCGGTGCTGCTGCTGGCGTTGCCCGCCGGGGTGCTGGCCGACAGCTTCGACCGCCGGCACCTGCTGATCGCCGTGCAGCTGTTCCTGGTGGCGGTGGCGGTGGCGTTGACGCTGCTCACGCTGACCGACCGGATGCCGCCGGCGCTGCTGCTCACCCTCACCTTCGCGTTCGGGGTCGGGCAGGCGCTGACCCTGCCGGCCTGGGCGGCGGTGATCCCGGAACTGGTGCCGCAGGACCAGCTGCGATCGGCGTCCGCGCTCGGTTCGATCAGCGTGAACGTGGCCCGGGCGGTCGGGCCCGCGGTGGCCGGTGTGCTGATCGCCCGTACCGGCGTCGCCCCGGTCTTCGGCATCAACGCGGTCGCCTTCGGCGTCTTCGCGTACGCGCTGTGGCGCTGGCGGCCCCACAACGCCCGCGCGGTCGAGGTGCCCGAGCGGTTCACCGCCGCGTTGCGGGCCGGCAGCCGCTACGTCCGCCACTCGCCGACGGTGCGCCGGCTGTTGCGCCGCGCGTTGGTCTTCGTGATCCCGGCCAGCGCGTTGTGGGCGTTGCTGCCGTTGGTCGCGAGTCGCCGGCTGGGACTGGGCTCCGGTGGGTACGGGGTGCTGCTGGCCGCCCTCGGCGTGGGCGCCATCGGTGGCGGTGTGCTGCTGGCCGTGATCCGCACCCGACTGTCGGCCAACCAGCTCCTGCTGATCGCCGGGGCTCTGTTCACGGTGGCGCTGACCGTGGTCGGCACCGTGCCGGTGGTGCCGCTGGTGCTGCTCGCCCTGCTGCCCGCCGGGATGGCCTGGGTGACCGTGCTGGCCAACGTCAACGCCGAGATGCAGCTCTTCCTGCCCAGCTGGGTACGCGCCCGGGGCCTGGCCGTCTACCAGGTGTGCTTCGCCGGTGGGCAGGCGGTCGGCGCGCTGCTCTGGGGTCTGGTGGCCGACATGGGCGGGTTGGTCCTCGCGTACCTGGCGGCGGCGGCGCTGATGCTGCTCGGCACCCTGACGAGCCGGATCTGGCCGTTGCCCAACCTGCGGTCGGTGAACCGCGAACCGGCGGCGTACTGGCCACAGTTGCACCTGGCGCACGAACCGGACCCGGGGGTGGGGCCGGTGCTGGTGACGGTGCAGTACACCGTCCGGCCGGAGCGGGCCCAACAGTTCCTGGCGGCGATGGACCTGGTGCGTGGCGCGCGGCAGCGGACCGGCGCGATGCGCTGGGGGCTGTTCCGCCCGGCCGAGACGGTGGATCGCTTCGTCGAGGTGTATCTGGTGCCGTCCTGGGACGAGCACCTGCGCCAGCACGGCGGCCGGTTGACCGGTGAGGACCGCGCGGCCGAGCAACGGGCCCGGGAGCTGACCGACGGGGAGCCCGAGGTCCGGCACCTGGTGCCCGCCGCCGCCGGCCCCACGCTCTCCGACGACCGCGAGGCGCTCTGACCGGGCACCGTCAACGCGAGCAGCGGTCCACACCGGACGTCGACCGGTTCGCCCAGCAGCGCCGCGCCCAGCCAATCGGCGAAGGTGGGCGCCCGCTGCCGGTACGACGTACGGCACCGGCGGTTAGCATGGCGGGACTATGGCGACTGAGCGTAAGGCGACCGCGGACCCGGCCCGCAGCCTGGCCCTTCTCTGGCGCACCCGGGAGCCGACCAGCCGCAGCGCCGGCCCGGCGCTCAGCGTCGACCGGGTGGTCCGGGCCGCGATCGACATCGCCGACGCCGAGGGGCTCGACGCGTTGACCATGCGCCGGGTCGCCGAGGCGCTGGGCGTCGGCACCATGTCCGTCTACACCTACGTGCCGGGCAAGGCCGAACTCGTCGCCGTCATGATCGACACCGCGTACGGCGAGATGCCGCGACCCGCCGTCGAGGGCGACTGGCGCACCCGGCTGGAGCGGATCGCCCGGGACAACCTGGCGCTCTACCAGCGGCACCCCTGGATGCTGCGGGCCGAGACGACCCGACCGGTCCTCGGCCCGCACCTGATGGCCAAGTACGACTACGAGCTCGCCGCGATCGTCGACATCGGGCTCACCGACGTCGAGGTCGACGCGGTGCTCACCCTCGTGCTGGGTCACGTCAAGAGCGCCGCGCGCGCCGCCTCCGAGGTGGTCGACCTGGAGCGCGAGACCGGCATGACCGACGGCCAGTGGTGGCAGTCGCACGCGCCCTGGCTGGAGCGGTTCATGACGGCCGGCGCCTACCCGATCGCCTCCCGGGTCGGCACCGCCGCCGGCCAGCAGCACGGCGCCGCGTACGGCCCGGAGTACGCGTTCGAGTTCGGTCTGCAACGCGTCCTCGACGGCATCTCGGTGGTGGTCGCCGAGCGGGCGGCCAACCGGTAGCCCGGCCCGGTTCGGGTCAGCGCGACGCGCCCCGTTCCGCCGCCCTGCCGACCCTGCGGGCCAGCCGGGCGAGTGACCGCGCCGACGGGCTGCCCGGCTCGGCGTGGTAGATCACCAGCGACTGGGTGGTGCCGCTGATGGTCAACTTCTCGTAGCGCAGCGCCAACTCGCCAAGCTGTGGGTGTTGGAACACCCGCACCCCACCGCCGGCACGGGCGGTGACGTCGTGCCGGGCCCACAACCGCCGAAACCGCTCACTGCCGGCCGTCAGCTCCTCGACCAGCTCGACGAGGCGGGGGTCGTCCACCTCCGGGCCGACCTGTGCGCGCAGGCCGGCCACCGCGTTGGCCGCGACCGCCGTCAGAGCCGGGTAGAGCGCGGGCACGCTGGGGTCCAGGAAGACCGCGCGCAGCAGGTTCACCCCGGCGGTGAAGATCGGTGCCAGCGCGGTCGCGACGGGATTGGCGAAGAGCACGTCCAGGTGCCGCCCGTGTACGAAGGCGGGCGTCTCGGCCCACGAACCGACCAACTGCCGGATGCCCACCGGCACCCGCTCCGACGGTCGCGCCCTACGGCGGGCCGGCACCGGCCGGGCCAGGCCGTGCAGATGCGCCGCCGCGTCCGCGTCCAGCAGCAGCGCGCGGGCCAGCGCCTCGACCACCTGCGTCGACGGGTGTCGGTCACGCCCCTGCTCCAACCGCAGGTAGTAGTCGGCGCTGATGCCGGCGAGCAGGGCAGCCTCCTCGCGCCGTAGGCCGGGGACCCGTCGACGGCCGTGCGCGGGCAACCCGACGTCACCCGGCCCGATCAGCTCGCGCCGGGCACGCAGGTATTCGCCGAGCGGGCCGGCCGTGCTCACCCGCCCATCGTAGGAGCAGCCACCGTCCGCCCAGCCTGGTCCTGTCACTACCAGGAAAAGCAGGGAACCGGCTAGCCCTGGCCCCCGGGGTGACAGTGTCGGGGTAAGCGTGATCGAGAGACGGGACAGCAATGACAGAGCGCATCACCACCCCCTTCGGTTTCGCCTCGACCGCCGACGAGGTCCTCGCCGGGGTCGACCTGACCGGCAAGCAGGCCGTCATCACCGGCGGCGCCGCCGGAATCGGCGTCGAGACGGCGCGTTCGCTCGCCGCCGCTGGCGCCGACGTCGTGCTCGCGGTCCGCCGGGTCGCGGCGGGTGAGCAGGCCGCCGCCGACATCGCGGCCAGCATCGGCGCGCAGCGGGTCACCGTCCGCGCGCTGGACCTGGCAGACCAGGATTCGGTACGCCAGTTCGTCGCCGACTGGGACCAGCCACTGCACATCCTTGTCAACAACGCCGGGATCATGGCGTTGCCCGAGCTGGAGCGCACCGCCGAGGGCTGGGAGATGCAGTTCGCCACCAACTTCATGGGGCACTTCGCGTTGACCGTCGGCCTGCACGACGCCCTCGCCGCGGCCGGCGGCGCCCGGGTGGTGTCGGTCAGCTCCAGCGGCAACCTCTTCTCCCCGGTGATCTTCGACGACCTGCACTTCGCGTTCCGGCCGTACGACCCGCTGCTGGCCTACGGGCAGTCCAAGAGCGCCGAGGCGCTGCTCGCCGTGGAAGTCACCCGCCGCTGGGCGGGCGAGGGCATCCACGCCAACGCGCTCAACCCGGGCGCCATCGCCACCGGCCTGCAGAAGCACACCGGCGGCCTGCGTACGCCCAAGGAACGGCAGAAGACCCCGCAACAGGGCGCGGCGACGTCGGTGCTGCTCGCGGCCTCCCCGTTGCTGGACGGCGTCGGGGGTCGCTACTTCGAGGACTGCGCCGAGGCCCCGATCGTCAGCGAGCGGCCGGCGGACTACAGCGGCGTGGCCGGTTACGCCGTCGACCCCGGCAACGCCGAGCGGCTCTGGACCGTGGCGTCCGACCTGATCGCGCGGCGCGGCACCGGCCGCTGACCACGACGGCCGGGCTCGGCGGAACCCGCCCAGGCCCGGCCGTCCGGGTGGTACGACTGGGGCGGCGGTGGCAGCTGCGGCCGGGGAAGGATGGCGATGGCGGGCAGGCTCCCGGGACGGCTGCTGCTCCGGCGGGAGAACCCGGGCAAGGCGTCATTCCTGGAACTCTTCTTCGACCTGGCGTTCATCTTCGCGCTGACCCGGTTGTCCCGGGCACTGCTCGACGACCTCAGCTTCACCGGTGGCTTCCAGGCGTTGCTGATGTTGGCGGCGCTCTGGTGGGTGTGGTTCGTGACCGCCTGGTCGGCGGACTGGTTCGATCCCCGGGCCCCGCTGATCGTCACCCTGCTGATCTGGGTGATGTTCGGCGGCCTGCTGATGGCCGCGGCGGTGCCCACCGTGTTCGACGGGGGACACGCCATGGTGTTCGCCCTCGCCTACGTCGCCATTCACCTGGGCCGGGCGGCGATCCTGATCCCCGCCCTGCGTGGGCATCCGCTACAGGTGCGCAGCCTGCGGGTGGCGGTCTGGTTCGCGATCTCCGGCGTGCTCTGGGTGGTCGGGGCGGCCGTGGCCCCGGCCCGGGAGGTGCTCTGGGCGCTGGCCCTCGTGCTGGAGTACTCCCTGGCCCGCCTGCGCTGGCCGTTCCCGGGGCTCGGACGGAGCACCTGGCCGGAACTGCAGGTGAACGGCAGACACCTGTCCGAGCGGTACCAACAGATCTTCATCATCGCCCTGGGCGAGTTGATCCTGACTTCCGGCGTCACCTACAGCGATTCCGGCCTGGACCGGGACAGCACTGTCGCCTTCGCCCTGGCGTTCGTGACCGCGGTGGCCCTGGCCCGGCTCTATCTGGTGCCCGCCGGCGCACGGCTCGGTGCCAGGATCGAGGCGGAGGGCCCACCCGGCAGCAGGTTGACCCTGCTAGCCGGCTACCTGCACCTCGTCATGATCGCCGGGGTGCTGGCCACCTCGGTGGCCATGCAGGTGACTATCGACGACCCCCGCGCAAGCGACTCGGGGCAGCTGGCCGTGGGCGTCATCGGCCCAGCGCTGGCCCTGACCGCCCGGATCCTGCTCGCGGCGGCGGTCGACGGCAGCAGGCCCTGGGCGCGCCTGGTCGGCGTGCCGGCGATCATCGTGGGCGGGCTGGCCACCGTACGGCTTCCGCAGGTGGCCAACAGCGCTGTCGTCGCCGGGTTGCTGCTGCTGATCGTCAGCATCGACGCGATGCCGGGAATGTGGCGATTCATCCGTCAGGTCCGTGAGCGCGACGCACCCGACCAACGGCTAGCCGGGTAGCCGCCCCGATGCCGGCGAAAGGACCGCTGCACGACGACCAGCCGCGACGATCCGACGTGGTGGAGTTGCGGGTGCACGGCGTGTCCGGGGCCGACCCCACTGTCATCCTCGACCGGCCGCAGGTCCGGCAGGTCGCCGGCGACGACAGCGGGGGCTTCCACCGTGACGCCCGATCGGACGACACCGAACCGGGCGGGGTGACGCTGGAGGCGTACCGCTGGGGTGACCTGCCCTCCGGCACCGTCGGTCGGACCCTCGCCATGGTCTTCCTGCTGCCGTTCATGCTCGGCAACGTGGCGGTGTGGATGCGACCCACGGGTCGCCGCCGCGCAGCCGGGGTCGACGTGCTGTGTCGGCTCCTCGCGCTCAACCTCACCGTGTTGTACGTGGTGTCCGTCGCCGGGGTCGCCCTCGACCTGATCGCCTGGCGCTGTCTCGGCGCGGCCCGCTGCCGCCCGCCCTTCGACACGATGGCCGGACTCGACGGCCGGCACGTCGGGGAGCGGCTGGCCGTGCTGGCGCTCCTGCCGATCGCGGCCGTGGCGCTCCTGCGCCTGCTGGGTACCCGTTGGTCCGGCCCGACCGACCATCCACTGTGGGCGATGGAGCCGCTGGTGCGCCGGCTGCGCGCGATCCATGTCGCCGCCGCGCTCACCGTACTCGATCTCGTGCTGCTCACGGCCCGCCGCGTCGGCGGCGCGACGTTCGGGACGACGCTGCTGCTGGCGCTCAACGCGGCGGTGCTGCTGGCCTGCGTCGGCCTGCTCGTCGCTCCGGGCGTGATCGACCGGCCGGCGACCATGCGAACGGCCAGCTGGACCGCCCGCACGGCGGTCGGCCTGTGCGCGGCGACCCTGGTCGTCGTGGCGGCCGACCCGCGGGGCTGGTCGCCGGCGACCGGGCTGCCCGGCTACGGCGGAATCGCCGGTGCGGCACTGCTCGGCCAGATGGCTCTGCTGGTGCTGCTCAGCGGGGTGGTGCTGGGGCACCACGGTCGGGTGGGCGGCCGGTCCGCGCTGCCCGGTGGGCTGGGGGCGGCGGTCCTCGCCACCATCGCGGTCGGCCTGGCCGGTGGGCTCTCCGCCGACCTCGTCTACCAGAGCGGGGAGTTGCTCGGCGGCTACGGTGGTGACGGAGGGCCACCGTTGCCGTACCGCTGGACTCTGCTGGCCTTCTTCCTGCACTTCGTCGTGGCGGCGCTGCTGTCTGCCGCGATGACGGTCGTGTCCCGGCGGCGTCGGCTGCGGGCGGCGGCGGCGATCACCGCCCGCGACTTCCCGGACGTAGCACCGGAGGCGGTCGGTCGGCTGCGGCTGACGACGAAGACCGTCGCCCGGGCCCGGTTCACCGAGTGGTTCGGTCTGCTGGCCGTCACGTACGCGGCGCTCGGCGTGATCGGCCTGACCACGACTCTGGTGGGGGGCACCGGGCGTGATCCGGAGGAGTTGGCGCGGCAGTTCCTCGGGCTGCCGGCCGGAGTGATCGAGATGGGGCTCAACGGGAGCAGCTACCTCATCGCCGCGTTGGCGTTCACGCTGTTGGCCGGTGGCGTGTTCGCCTATCGGACCAACTGGTTCCGTCGGCACGTCGGCATCCTGTGGGACCTGGGCACCTTCTGGCCCCGGGCCGCGCACCCGTTCGCGCCGCCGAGCTACGCCGACCGCGCGGTGCCGGAGTTGGCCGACCGGATCAGCCAGCTCGCCGAGCGTCACGTCGGGGTGCTGCTCTGTGGGCACAGCCACGGGTCCGCGCTGCTCGCTCTCGCGGTGCTGCGGCTGCCCCCGCAGGTAGGTCAACGGGTCGCCCTGCTCACCTACGGGTCACCGCTGGACCGCCTGTACGCCCGGCTCTTTCCGGCCTACTTCAACGAGGAGATGCTTCGTGAGGTGGGGGAGCGGGTCGGCTGGCGGTGGCTCAACCTCTGGCGGGACACCGACCCGGTCGGCGGGTGGGTCTTCGCCGCACACCGGCCCGGCGATCCGCCTGCCGACCCGGCCGATCCGGCGAACCACGTCGACCGGCGGTTGCGGGACCCGATGGACCTGCTGCCGGCACCGGGGGAGCGGTCTGCGCCAGCGCTACGGGGGCATCATCCGGGGGAAGACGACCCCGACTTCCGGGCGGCGGTGAACGAGCTCATCGCACGCCTGCGTGCCGCAGGCTGAGCTGCGCCGGACGCCGGGCGGGCGCTGAGCTGCGCCGGGCGCGAGGGCGGGCGCTGGGCCGCGTCGGCGTCAACGGTCCATCTCGGGGATCCGGTCGGACTCCGCCACCGTCGCGCGGACCTTCCGCAGCGTGGCGTCCGGGGCACGGATGGCGGCACGCCAGCGGTCCAGCGTGCGGGTGAGCACCCGGACCACGAACTGCAACTGGTTGACCTGCTCGCGGAGCGTGCCCAGCTCGGACCGGGCGCTGAGCGCCTCACCCTCCAACTGGGTGATCCGGGTCTGCAGCGGCTGCACGAGGGTGAGGGCGGCCTCGGTGAGCGTGTCGGCGGCATCGGCCTTGAACTTGCCCCGCTGCACCACGACGGCGGCGATCGCGGCCAGGCCGGTGCCGCCGCCGAGGATGCCGAGCACGCTGAGCGCCACCTGCACCCAGTGCGGTGCGGCTGGCGGGGGTGACGTGTTCACGTGACACCTGTCCGCAACTGTTCGTAGCTGACGAGTTCGCAGGCGCGGGCCAGACGGCGCAGGTCGATGGCGATCTGTGCGGCCCGCCAGAGCGATCCCACCGTCACCGCCATCACGAACGAGATCGCGACGAGGGAATTCCGGCCGGACATCACCAGAACGGCTACCGCGTACATGCCGGTGATCGTGCCGAGCACCAGCACCGACGCGAGTTCGAGGCCGAGCCCGGTGGAGAGCCGGCCGGGCCACACGATGCCCAGTAGCCCACCCACGCCCACCGCGATCAGCCCCAGTTCCCAGGCGACCTGGATGGGTGCCGGCATGGACGTCTGAACCGATGTCGGACGGACGTTGAGGGTCAGCATCAGCACGCCGCACAGCGGCGCCGCGGCCAGGACAGCGATCTCGTACGGCTGGTGGCGGGATCGGATACGGAGGTTTCCCACGGCAACTCCTTGGTCCAGGACCGACGTCCGGCAGTGGCCGGCGGACCAGTGCCGTTGGGTGGGCCGCGCTGTCGGGCGGCGATCCGTGCGGCGAGGCCCCAGTGGTGCGTTGCCCGCTGACGGTCGTTGGGCGAGAAGAGGGAGCGACCAGACGTCGTTGGCTGCCGTTATCTGCCTGTGTAGCACCGATGACCGGTTGTCGTCCACCTGGTGTAACGTCGTATTACCGCAGGTCAGAGCACATTCCTGCCGTCTCTGGGCGGTCGGGGCGCGGCAAGTGGCGACCCGGTCGCCCCACCACCTCGCCGACGGTCGGTGTCGGATATCCTACCGAGGGTGACAGTGGGGTGACCGAGTCGCCGATCGGTCAACGCGCGAGCAGGGCGCGCACCGCCCGGAGCACCTCGGCCGGGGCCTCCTCCGCCATGAAGTGTCCGCAGCTGACCGTCTGGTGCTCCAGGTCCGGCGCCCAGGCCCGCCACACCGCCGCCGCGTCGTAGCCCAGCGCCGCGCCCCAGTCCTGCTGGAGCACCGTCACCGGCATCCGCAGCTGGTTGCCGGCCGCCCGGTCCGCGGAGTCGTGCGTCACGTCGATCCCGGCCGACGCCCGGTAGTCGGCGACGATCGAGGGGACCGCCTCGCGGGACGCCCGCAGGTACGCGGCCCGCACGTCCGCCGGCAGGGCCTCCGGGTCACGGGTCCAGATGTCCAGGAAGTGACCGAAGAACGCGTCCGGGCTGCCGGCGATCAGCTTCTCGGGCAGGCCGGGCGGCTGCGCCATCAGGTACAGGTGGAACGCGACAGCGGCGCTGGTGCCGTGCAGCACGTCCCACATGTCCAGGGTGGGTAGCACGTCGAGCAGGGCCAGCTGACTGATCGCCGCCGGGTGGTCGAGGCCGGCCCGGAACGCGACCAGGGCACCCCGGTCGTGCCCGGCCAACGCGAACCGGTCGTGACCGAGCGCGCCGGCCAGCGCCACGATGTCGGCGGCCATGGTGCGCTTGGCGTACCCGGTGCCGTCGGTGTCGAGCGGCTTGTCGCTGTCGCCGTAACCGCGGAGGTCGGGGCAGATGACAGTGTGGTCGGCGGCCAGGTCGGCCGCGACGTGCCGCCACATGAGGTGGGTCTGCGGAAAGCCGTGCAACAGCACGATCGCCGGCCCGGAACCGCCCACGGCGGCGTTGAGCGTCACCCCGTCGGCGACGGTGACGCGTCGGTAGTCGAATCCGTTGATCCTGGGGTCCACGGGAAACCTTCCTGGTGAGCAGTGCCGGCGCGGGCGGTGGCCCGTCGCCGTCGTACCTCGTCGAGCCTGCCCGCCGGTGATCAGCAGCCGGTCAGCGTCGGATCAGTGCCGGCCGGGCCGCCCGCCTACTGTGGTGCCATGACCAGGCAGCTGACGGCGCCCGTCGCGGTGACCTTCGGCGTACTCGGGCCGGTGATCGCCGCGACCGAGCACGGCCCGGTCCCGTTGCGGGGACACCGGCAGCGTCTGGTGCTGGGCCGGCTGTTGATCGCCCACGGTCGGGTGGTGCCGGTGGAACGCCTCGTCGACGACCTGTGGGAGGTCGCACCGGACGGCGCGGTGGGCGCCATCCGGACCTTCGTCGCCGACCTGCGCCGGGCACTGGAGCCCGATCGGCCACCCCGGCAGCCGCCCCGGATCCTGGTCACCGAACCACCCGGGTACGTGCTGAAGGTCGCCCCGGACGCGGTGGACGCCGGACGGTTCGAGGCCGCCGTCGGGGAGGCGGCCGACCTGCTGGCGGCCGGCCGTCCCACACCGGCCCTGGCCGCGCTGGACGCGGCGCTCGACCTCTGGCGCGGGCCCGCGTACGCCGACTGCGCCAACGAGTCCTGGGCGGTCGCGGAGATCAACCGGCTGAACGAGCTGCGGATGCTCGCCGTCGAACGGCGGGCGGAGGCGCTGCTGGCGGTGGGCCGACCGGACGAGGCCGCCGCCGACCTACCGGCACACCTGGCCAGCTACCCGCTGCGCGAGGACGCCTGGCGACTGCTCGCCGTGGCCCGCTACCGCGCCGGCCGGCAGGGCGACGCGCTGGCCGCGCTGCGGGAGGCCCGCCACGTCCTGGTGACCGAGCTGGGCGTGGACCCGGGGCCCGAGCTGCGACGACTGGAAGCCGACATCCTGGCCCAGGCCCCGCACCTCACCCCACCGGTCGACCGGCCGGCCCTCCCCGGCCTCGGCGACCCGGCTCGACCCGGCGCGGCCGGGCAGCGCCCGTTCGTCGGACGCGACGACGAGTTGGAGCGGCTGCGGCGCGCCGCCGAGGCCGCGTCCCGGGGCCATCAGCCCACACTCGCCCTGCTCGGCGGCGACCCGGGGGCCGGCAAGACGGCGCTGGCCGAGGCGGTGACCCGGCAACTCGCCGCCCAGGGCTGGACCACGGCGTGGGGACGCAGCCCGGAATACGAGGGCGCCCCGCCGGCGTGGCCCTGGACCCAGATCACCGACGCGCTCGCCGGGCCGAACGCCCCCGTCGTCACCGCCGACCCGGAAGACGACCCGGCGGAACCGGCCGACCCCGCCACGGTGCGGTTCCGCCGGCACCGGGCGGTGGCGTCGCTGCTCACGGCGGTCGCCGAGCGGGGGCCGGTCCTCCTGGTCCTCGATGATCTGCACCGCGCCGACGGTGACACCCTGGACCTGTTGACTGCGCTGCTCACCGGCCCGCAACCGGCCAGCGGGCCGGTGCTGATCCTCGGCACCTACCGGGCCACCGAGATCAGCCCGGAGCTGACCGCCACCCTGGCCCGCGCCGCCGGGCTGGAGCCGGTCCGGGAGTACCTCGCCGGCCTGCCCGCCTCGGCGACCGGTGAGCTGGCCGGCGCCATCGTCGGGGCGGAACTGGACGAGGCCACCGCCCGGTCGATCCACAACCGCAGCGGCGGCAACCCCTTCTTCGTCCGCGAACTGGCCCAGCTGTACGCGGCCGCCGGGGAGTCGGGGCTGGCCGCCGTGCCGCCCGGCGTACGCGACGTGATCCGGCACCGGTTGGCGCAGCTGCCCGCCCCGACCCGTACCGTGCTGCGCCAGGCGGCCGTGCTCGGCCGGGACCTCGACCCGGACGTGCTGGGCGTGCTGGCCGGTGACCCGGCGGCGGCGCTGGACGCCGTGGACCGCGCCCTGGCAGCCGGATTCCTCAGCGAGCGGGAGCCCGACGGGCGGCTGCGCTTCACCCACATCCTGGTCCGCGACACGCTCTACGCCGACCTGTCCTCGTCGCGCCGCTGCGCCTGGCACGCGGCCGTCGCCGAGGTGCTGCGACAGCGGGAACCCGTCGAACCGGCGGCCCTCGCGTACCACCTGCTGCGCGCCGGTGGGCCGGTCGCGGCCGCTGAGGCGTCGGGGTACGCCCGGGTGGCGGCCGAGCGGGCCGAACGGGGCGGCAACCCCCATGGGGCGGCCCGGCTGTGGGGTCAGGCGATCGACGCGTACGACCGCGCCGGTGGGGTCGAGCCGGGCGGGCGGGTGACCGCGCTGCTCGGCCTGGGGCGGGCGCTGGCGGTGACGGGCCGGTTGGCCGAGGCGCGGCGACGGCGCGCCGAGGCGATCGCCGCCGCCGAGTCCACCGGCGACCCCCAGCTGATCCAGGAGGCGCTGGCCGGCTTCGACGTGCCCGCCAGTTGGACGCGCAACGACGACGACGTGCTCTCCGGGCACATCGTCCGGGCCGCCGAACACGCGCTGACCGCGCTCGGTCCGGTCCGCTCGGCGCAGCGCAGCCGGCTGCTGAGCACCCTCGCGCTGGAACTGCGCGGCACCACCACCGATCGTGGCCGCCGTGCCGCCGACGAGGCCGAGACGATCGCCCGCAGCGTCGGCGATCCGGGGCTGGTGGCCTTCGCGCTCAACGCCCGCTTCATGCACTCCTTCCACCGCGTCGGCCTGGCCGACGCGCGGGCCCGGATCGGCGTCGACCTGGTCGACCTGGCCGTCCGGCACCGCCTGGTGACCTTCGAGGTGCTCGGTCACCTCGTCCTGGTCCAGTCCAGCTGCGCGCTGGCCGACCGGAGTGGCGCGGACACCCACGCGCGCGCCGCCGACGATCTCGCCGAGCGGTACGAGCTGCCGTTGGTCGGCGTCCTCACCAGGTGGTACGCCGCACTGCGGCTGGCGCTCGACGGCGACTCGGCGGCGGCAGCGCAGGCGTACGCCTCGGCAGCCGACCGTACGAGCGCCGACGGCATGCCGGGGCTGACCCGGGGCCTGCTCCCGTTGGCACTGCTCGGCCTGCGGCTGGCCGACACCATCGGCGCCGACCGGCCGGCCACCGGGCCCGGCGGTGCCGACCGGCTGATCACCGGCGCTGACGACCGGGCGGACCTGGACTGGGGTCCACACGAACCGTGGGTCCGACCACTGCTGCTGCTCGCCGCCGGTGAACGGGACGCCGCCGCGGCCGCCCTGCGGGCCCTTCCCGAGGGACCGCACGACCTGCTGCGCGAGGTACGGCTCTGCCTCGTCGGTCGGGCGGCGCGCGTGCTCGGCGACCGGGCCACGATGACCCGGGTTTACGCCGAACTGCTGCCGGCCGCCGGTGAGTTGGCAGCGGGCAGCGGGGTGCTCACCGTCGGACCGGTGGCCGGGCACCTCGCCGACCTGGCCGCCGCCCTGGGCCGGGACGAGGAGGCGGCCGAACACCGTCGTACGGCCGGTGCGGTGACCGCCCGCGCCCGTGCCGTGGCCTGATCCGCACCCGCGATCAGCACAACTTGCCGGTTTCCGCCGGAACGCCCCGACCGGTGCGGTCAGATGGAGCCACCGGCGCGTCCGCCGTCGGCCATGGTCCGAGGGGGTAGGCGTGGAGGCGCTCGTCCTGATCGTGGTGCTCGGTGTCACCGTCCTCGTCGGTACCACCGTTGGCGGTCGGTACCGGGTGGCCCCGCCGGTCCTGCTCATCGCGTTGGGCGTGCTGCTCGGGTTCGCGCCGCCGCTGTCCGAGGTCACCCTGGAACCGGAGCTGGTCCTGCTGATCTTCCTGCCGGCGATCCTGTACCGGGAGAGCCTCACCATCAGCCTGCGCGAGATCCGCGCCAACCTGCCGGTGATCGGGATGCTCGCCGTGGTGCTGGTGGTGCTCACCATGGTCACCGTGTCGTACGCCGCGCAGGCGTTCGGGGTGAACCCCGCCGCCGCCTGGGTGCTCGGCGCGGTCCTCGCGCCGACCGACGCCGCCGCGGTCACCGGTCTGGCCAAGCGGTTGCCCCGCAAGCTGCTCACCACCCTGCACGCGGAGAGCCTGATCAACGACGGCACCGCGCTGGTGGTCTTCGCGGTGGCAGTGGGTCTGCTCAGTCAGAGCGCCGAGCCGGGCGTGCTCGGCGTCGGCGAGGAGTTCGTCGGCGCCAGCGTCGGCGGTGTGCTCGCCGGTCTGCTGGTGGGGGCCGCCGTGGTGCTGGTCCGCAAACGGCTCGACGATCCGCTGCGCGAGGGCGCGCTCAGCGTGCTGACCCCGTTCGGCGCCTTCCTGCTCGCCGACTCGGTGCACGCCAGCGGTGTGTTGGCGGTGGTGGTCGCCGGCCTGGTGCTCTCCTACGCCGGCCCGCGGGTGATCCGCGCCCGGTCCCGGGTGCTGGCGTTCGCGTTCTGGGACCTGTCCACATTCCTGATCAACGGTGGCCTGTTCGTCCTGCTCGGCACGCAGATTCCCCGCGCGGTGCGGGGTATCACCAGCACGTCGCCGCAGCGGGCGCTGCTGATCGCGCTGGTGGTCACAGTGGTCGTCGTGGCCACCCGGCTGCTCTTCATCTATGCCACCGCGCAGTCGGCGCGACTGCGCCGCCGCCGGATGGTGGACGTCGTCGGTCGAGGTCCCTCCGGCTGGCGGGTGGGGACCGTCGGGGGCTGGGCCGGTTTCCGGGGTGCGGTGTCGCTCGCCGCCGCCCTGGCCGTCCCGACGGTGACTGTCGATGGCCGGCCGGTGGTCGAACGCGACCTGATCATCTTCGTCACCGCGCTGGTGATCGTGCTGATCATGCTCGTGCAGGGCACCACACTGCCGCTGGTGGTGCGCTGGGCCGGGCTGAGCGGCGACCCGGGACGCGTCGACGAGGCCCGGCACGCCCGGCGGCGGGCCGCCGAGGCGGGCCTGGCCGCCCTCCCGCAGGTCGCCGCGGAGATCGGTGCCCAGGGTGATTCGGTGCGTCGGCTGGAAGCCGAGTACCAGCGGCATCTGGAGGACCTCAACGAGAGCGGTGGGGCCATCGCCGATGAGCGCCGGCTGGAACGGCGACTGCGCCTCGGCGTCCTCGCGCACAAGAGGCGGGAGGTCACCCGACTGCGCGACAACCGGGAGATCGACGACCTGGTGCTGCAGGAACTCCAGTCCGCGCTGGACAACGAGGAGATCCGGCTGCTGGGGCGCGAACCCAACGAGTGACCGGGTGCCGGCGACACCCGTCGGGCCGAACGGTCGAGGCGAACGGCTGGTGAACGGCGTACGTCGGTCAGCGGCGCCGAGGGCACCGGGCCAGCCGCAGGTCAGCGGCTCGCGGTTCCCGCTCGAACCGACCTGACCTGGGCCGGTGGGGTCGTCCGCAGTTGATCTCAATGATGACCAGATGTTCGCCCTCCGGTGGCCCGGACGGCGGGTTGATCTTCGTACGGTGTCGGCGCCGTCCGCTGGACGGGTCGAAGGCCGAGGAGAGATCCGTGTCCGTCATCCCCACCGTCAGGTCGCCCGAACCGGGCCGAAGCGTCGTCGCCCAGCACGCGGTCTCGGCGTACCCGCCCGCCGGAGTGCTCGACCAGATCGAACAGCACGCCCGTCGGTCCCCCGACCGGCCGGCGCTGTGCGACGACGCCGGTGTGCTCGGCTACGCCGACCTTCTCCGGCGGATCGACGCGCTGGCCACGGTGCTGCACGGGCACGGGATCGGCCGGGGCGCGCTGGTCGGCGTCTGCCTGCCCCGGGGGCGTGACGCCATCGTGGCGATGCTGGCCGCGATCCGCGCCGGGGCCGGCTACCTGCCGCTGGATCCCGCCTACCCGTCGAACCGGCTGGCGCTGAT
The DNA here is from genome assembly GCF_029809455.1 of Micromonospora sp. DH14. Lineage (NCBI taxonomy): Bacteria > Bacillati > Actinomycetota > Actinomycetes > Micromonosporales > Micromonosporaceae > Micromonospora > Micromonospora sp. DH14. Next base: position 97,368 of record NZ_JARVKT010000017.1, read on the forward strand.
GGTCGCCGACGCCCGGCCCGCGTTGGTGCTCACCGGCCAGGACGGGGCGAAGCTGCCGGACGGTACCCCGCTGCTGGTCCTCGACCGGGAGTTGACCGTCTCATCCGGCAGCGCGCCCGCCGGCGTGGCGCCCGACCCCGAGGACCCGGCGTACGTCATCTTCACCTCCGGGTCGACCGGCCGACCGAAGGGGGTCAGCGTGCCCCGGCGGGCCCTGGAGCACTTCTGCCGGGCGGCCCGTGAGTGCTACGACCTGGGCCCCGACGACCGGGTGCTCCAGTTCGCCTCGCTCAGCTTCGACGCCAGCGTCGAGGAGATCTTCCCGCCGCTGTGCGCGGGCGCGACAGTGGTCGTCCGGGACGACGACGCGATCAGCAGCCCTCGCCGGTTCCTCGAGCACTGCGCCCAGCACAAGATCACCGTGCTGGACCTGCCGACCGCGTACTGGCACGAGGTGGTCGGCGCCGTCGACAGCGGTGACGCCACGCTGCCGTCCAGCGTTCGGCTGGTCATCATCGGCGGGGAGGCGGCACAGGCCGGCGCGGTCACCCGCTGGCAGGCCCGGGTCGGCGCCGGGGTCCGGCTGCTCAACACGTACGGACCGACCGAGGCCACTGTCGTCGCCACCTGCGCCGACCTGACCCGGTGGCCCGGTGCCGGGCCGGTCCCGATCGGCCGTCCGCTGCCCGGGGTGAGCCTCCGGGTGCTCGGCGAGGACGGCAGTCCGGTACCGCCCGGCGCACCCGGGGAGCTGCACATCGGCGGACCGGGAGTGGCCACCGGCTATCTGCGTCGTGCGGAACTGACCGCCGACCGTTTCCCGCTCGATACCGATGGGCGGGTCACGTACGCCACCGGTGACCGGGTGCAGGAACTGCCCGACGGCCAGTTGACCTACCTGGGCCGGCTGGACGACCAGGTGAAGATCCGCGGGTTTCGGGTCGAGCTGGGCGAGATCGAGGCGGCGTTGCGTCGGCTGCCCGAGGTCACCGACGCGGTGGTGCTGGTCGAGCAGAACAGCGGGCAGCCGCGACTGGTGGCGCACCTGCTGAGCACGGCCAGCACCACCCCCGATCCGGCCACCGTACGCCGAAGGCTCGGTGTCGACCTGCCCGCCCACCTGGTGCCGGCGGCGGTTCTCGGACACCGTGCGTTTCCGCTCACCGCGCAGGGCAAGGTGGACCGCGCGGCGCTGGCCCGTCTGCCGCTGCCCGCCCCGGCCGCGTCGACGGCTGCCCCGGGCACCGACGTCGACCCGCTGGTGACGGCCCTGGCCGCCCGCTGGACCGACGTGCTCGGCCTGCCAGCGGTCGGCCCGGACGACGACCTGTTCGCCCTGGGCGTCGACTCGCTCGACGCCATCCGGCTGATCAGCGCGGTCCGCCGCGACCACGGAGTCGAGCCGACGCTCACCCAGCTCTACGCCGCGCCGACACCGACCCGGCTCGCCGCGCTGATCCGTACCCTGGCGACCGCCACCGCCCCGACGGACCCGCCTGCCGTGACCGTCACTGTGGAGCCGGACGGTGCCGTGCGGCTGCCCCTCACCGGCCTGCAACAGGACTTCTGGATCGCCGAGCAGGTCTGCGCCGACCTGCCCGCGCACACCCTGGGCATCCGCTACCGGCTGCCGGACGAGGCCCGTGCCGACCTGCTCGCGGCGAGCCTCGATGATCTGGTGCGGCGGCATCCGGCCCTGCGCTCGCGCGTCCCGCTCGTCGGCGACGAGCCGCACCTGCGCGTCGAGCGGACCGGGCGACTGGCGCTGACCGAGGTGGACCTGCGCGACGTCGAGGTGACGCAACGGGCGCGGCACGCCGCCGAGGTCCGCGACAGGGCGGTACGGGAACCGATCGACCTCGCCGCCGGGCCGCTGGCGCGGGCCGTGCTGATTCACGACGGGTCGGCCGACGAACTGCTGCTCGTCGCGCACCATCTGGTCTTCGACGGATGGTCGGCAGGTCTGTTCGGCGACGAGCTGGCCGAGCGGTACGCCCACCACAGCGCGCGTACCGGCGATTCCGGGACCGCCCCGGTCGAACCCGCCGCCGACCCGACGGCGCTGGCCGAGCTGGTCCGGCTGCGCGTCGCGAGCGCGGCCGACCCGGCTCTTGTCGACTACTGGCGCGAACGCTTCGCCGACGCGGACCTCGACCTGGAACTTCCCGCCGACCGGCCGCGTCCGGCCACGCGGTCGTTCGTGGCCGGGCGGGTGTCCCGGCAGGTCGACCCGAGCCTGCTCGACGCGCTGCGCGCGCACGGACGAACGCACCAGGCCAGCCTCTTCATGGTGCTGCTCGCCGGGTTGCAGACGGTGCTGTCGCGCTACACCGGGCGCACCGACGTGACAGTGCTGGCCCCGGTGGCCGGCCGGAACCGGCCGGAGCTGGAGCGGGTCGTCGGCGCGGCCCTGAACATCCTGCCGATGCGCGGCGACGTCAGCGGCGAACCGAGCTTCACCGACCTGCTGGGACGGGTCCGCGCGGCAGTCCTGACCGACCTGGATCACCAGGACCTGCCGTTGCCCCGGATCATCACGGCCACCGGGCGGCAGGCGTCGGCGAACCGCAACCGGCTCACCGGGGTGATGCTCACCGTGCACAACACGCCGGTGCCCCGTGCCGACGGCCTGCGGTACGCGGGCGAGGTCGCACCCGCCGCGACCATGGTGGACCTCGCCGTCGGTCTGGACTTCCCGGTGGACGGCCCGGTGCTCAGCATCGACTACGCCACCGAGCTGTTCGACGCGGAGCGGGTCGACGCGCTGCTGGATCACCTGCTCACCGTGCTCGCATCCGCCGTCGCGACGCCCGAGACCCCGGTCACCCGGCTGCCGATGCTGACCCCCGCCGAGACCGCCCGGATCCTGCACGACTGGAACGACAGCGCCGCGCCGCTGCCTCCCGCCACCGCACTGCACCAGCTCTTCGAACGGTGGGTGGCGCAGCGTCCGGACGCGCCCGCGCTGACCTGGCGGGACGAGACGATCAGTTACGCCGAGTTGAACCGGCGGGCCAACCGGTTGGCCCGGGTGCTGCGCGCCGACGGCGTGCTGCCCGGTAGCCGGGTCGCGATCTGCCTGGACCGGGGCATCGAGCTGTTCGTCGCCATGTGGGCGGTGCTCAAGGCCGGCGGCGCGTACGTGCCGTTGGACCCGGCGTACCCGGCCGACCGGCTGCGCTACATGATCGACGACAGTCGGGCCGCCGTCCTGGTCACCCGCCTGGACCTGGCCACCGCGCCGGCCGCCGGAGCGTCGGTGCGGGTGGTCGCCCTGGACCGGGACACGGACCGGCTCGCCGCTGCCGACGACCGCGATCTCAGGGTGGTCACCTCCGCCGCCGACCCGGCGTACGTCATCTACACCTCCGGTTCCACCGGACGGGCCAAGGGTGTGGTGGTCAGCCACCGCAACCTGGTACACGCCGCCGACATGTGGCAGCGGGCGTACCACCTCGAACCCGGCTGGACCTACCAGCAGGCGGCGAGTTTCTCGTTCGACATGTTCGTCGGGGAGACGCTGCGGGCGCACTGCACCGGCGGTCGACTGGTGGTGGTGCCCCGCGAGACCCTGCTCGACCCCGCCGCCCTGTACGCGCTGATGCGTGCCGAGCGGGTCGAGTGCACCGAGCTCGTTCCGGCGGTGCTGCGCACCCTGCTCGCGTACGTGGCACAGGCGGGGCAGCGGTTGGACTTCGTCCGCCTGCTCATCGGCGGCGGCGAGAAGTGGCACGTGCGGGAGTACCGGCAGGCCCGCGACCTGGTCGGGCCGGGCGGTCGGGTGGTCAACGCGTACGGGGTCACCGAGGTCAGCGTCGACAACGTCTACTTCGACGGGGACGTCGACGCGCTGCCCGACGACGCTCCACTGCCGATCGGCCGACCGTTCCCCAACAACCGGGTCTACGTGCTGGACGCGCACCGCCAACCGGTGCCGGTGGGTGTGGTCGGCGAGTTGTACCTGGGTGGGGTGGGGGTGGCGGTCGGATACCACGACCGGCCTGAGCTGACCGCCGAGCGTTTCGTCACCGACCCGTACGCGCCGTCGGCGCGGATGTACCGCACCGGCGACGGCGCGCGATTGCGCCCCGACGGCACCGTGGACTTCCTCGGTCGGCTCGACGACCAGGTGAAGGTCAACGGTTACCGGGTGGAGTTGGGCGAGATCGAGGCGACCCTCGCCGCCCTGCCCGACGTGCTGGCCTGCGCGGCGGCGGTCCACGAAGGGCAGCACGGGCTGGCCCGGCTGGTCGCCTACCTGGTGCCCCGACCCGGCGTCACCCTCGACGAACGGGCGGTACGCGACGCGGCGGCCGCGACCCTGCCGGCGCACATGGTGCCGGCCCGGCTGCTGACCCTGCCCTCCCTGCCGCTGACGCCGAACGGCAAACTCGACAGGCGGGCACTGCCCGCGCCACCGGAGGTCGAGGCCGACGCCACCCGAACGCCGCCGGGCACCGACACCGAACGCCGGATCGCCGACGTCTGGTGCGCCGAACTGGGTCGCGACACCGTCGGCATCGACGACAGCTTCTTCGCCCTCGGCGGCGACTCGTTCGCCGCGCTACGGCTGGTCCGTCGAATCGGCGGCGGGCTGGCGCTGGTGGAGTTGTACCAGCACCCCACCGTCCGCGCCATCGCCGCTCTGCTCGACGAACGGGCCGCCGGCGCGGACCGGGGCGAGGGTCTGCTGCACCGGCTCACACCGAGCGACGCCGACCCGGCCAGCGGCGGGATGACCGTTGTCGCGGTGCCCTACTCCGGGGGCAGTGCCATCTCCTACCAGCCGCTCGCCGACGCGCTGCCCAGCGGCTGGGCCCTGTACGCGGTGGAGTTGCCCGGACACGACCGCAGCCGACCGGACGAGGCGCCGCAACCCGGTGCCGAGGTGGCCGAGCGGGTGCTCGCCGAGTTGCGCGACATCGCCGGCCCGGTGGTCCTCTACGGGCACTGCCTCGGCACCGCGGTCACCCTCCAGATCGCCCACCGGGCCGAGGCGCAGGGAGTGGACCTGCGGGCCGTCGGGCTGGGCGCGAGCTTCCCCACGGCGCGGCTGCCCGGCCGGCTCTTCGACTGGTTCTACCGGCTCGTGCCGACCGACCGGTTCACCTCGAACCGCGAGTACCTGTCGTACCTGCGGGCCCGGGGCGGTTTCACCGACGTGGCCGACCCGGCCGACGAGGCGTTCGTGCTGCGCAACGTCCGGCACGACGCCCGCGACGCCGAGGAGTACTACACCGCCGCCTACCGGGACCCGGAGCACCCCCGCCTGCGTGCGCCAGTGCTCGCCGTCATCGGCGAGCGGGACCGGGTCACCGAGCTGTACCAGGAACGCCATCAGGAATGGACGCACGTCGCCGAGCGGGTCGAGCTGGCCGTCCTGCCCCGGGCCGGGCACTTCTTCGTGCGTACCCACGCCGTGGGTCTGGCCGAGGCGTTGGTGGGGCACGCGTCGCCGACGGTGACGACGGCCGACGTCGCGCCCACCCCACCGCCCGGGCCCACGCCGGCCGTCGTGGCGCAGCCGCGTGGCCCGGCGCCCAGCCTGTCGCGGTTCGCGGTGGTCGCGTTCGGCCAGTTCGTGTCGATGATCGGCAGCGGGCTGAGCACGCTGGTGCTGAGTATCTGGGTCTACCAGCAGACCGGCGCGATCACCGACTTCGCGGTGGTCAGCGCGGTCGGCATGCTGCCCGGCATCCTCGCCGGGCCGATCGCCGGCGCGGTCGCGGACCGTTGGGACCGGAGACGGGTGATGCTGGTCAGCGACGCCGTCGCGGCAGCGGCCATGGTGGCGCTCGTGCTGCTGGTCACCGTCGGCGGCGGACTGCGGCTGTGGCAGATCTACCTGGCCGTGTCGGTCACCTCGCTGGCCGGTGCGTTCCAACGCCCGGCGTACCTGGCGGCGGTGGCCCAACTCGTGCCGAAGCGCTACCTGGGGCACGCCAACGGGATCAGCCAACTCGGCGTGGGCGTGGGCCTGGTCTTCGCGCCGTTGCTCGGCGCCGGCCTGATCGGTGTCATCGGCATCCGGGGCGTGATCCTCATCGACGTGTCGACGTTCTGCGTGGGCGCGCTCACCCTGCTCCTGGTCCGTTTCCCGGACCGCCTCTTCCGCCGCCGGGAGGAAGCCTTCCGCACCGAGGTCGCCAACGGCTGGCGCTACGTCGCCCGCCGACCCGGGCTGCGGGCCGCGCTGCGGTTCTTCGTCATCGACCACGCCTTCTACACCCTCGGCTTCGCGGTGATCACCCCGATGCTGCTGATCGAGCAGTCCCCGGTGGCGCTCGGCCTGGCCCTGTCCGCCGGCGGCGTCGGGGGTCTGCTCGGCAGCCTCACCATGGGTCTCTGGGGCGGCACCGCGCGGCGAGCCACCGGGATGATCCTGTTCATGGGCGTGGCCAGCCTCGCGATGGCCGTGGTGGGCATCGGCGCCGGCCCGGCCTTCGCGGTGGTCGGCATGTTCGCCCTCACCTTCGCCGAGTCCCTGATCGACGGGCACTGGATCGCGCTGATTCAGACGAAGGTGGGCTTCGACCTGCAGGGTCGCGTTCTGTCGATCTTCATCACCGTGATGATGCTGACCATGCCGCTGGGCTACCTGGTGGTCGGCCCGCTGGCCGACCACTACGTCCAGCCGCTGCTGGAGCCCGGCGGTGCGCTGGCCGGCACCGTCGGAGCGGTCATCGGCACCGGGCCGGGTCGCGGTCTGGCCCTGCTCGTCGTCCTCAGCGGTCTGCTCCAGCTCGGCTGGGCGATCCGGGGCTGGTGCAACCCCACCCTCCGGCTGATCGAGGACGACCTGCCCGACGCCCTGCCCCCCGCCGAGATCGGCGACCGGGACGACCTGCAACGCCAGGCCGACGCCCTGCTCGCCGCCGGTGCCCCGGCCCGGTCCTGACCCCACCACCCTCTCACCTAGGAGCAGCATGTCCACGGTCAGCATGGCGTCTGTCGACGCGCCCACCGACGCCTTCGGAACCCCACTGATCGAGGCGACCGGCCTGGTGCCCGGCGTCCACATCCTGATCAAGGACGAGACCCGGTACGCGTCCGGCAGCCACAAGGAGCCGGCCGCGCGCGCGGTGGTGGCCCGAGCCGCCGCCGAGGGTCGTACCGAGGTGGTCGTCGCCACCTGCGGCAACTACGGGCGGGCGATGGCGATGGCCTGCCGGGCAGCCGGCATGACCTGCATCGTCGTGCTGCCCGCCGGGTGGAGCGACGGCGGCGAGTTCATGCGCGCCGCCGGCGCCCGGGTGCACCTCGTCGAGGGCAGCTACGAGGACGCCGTCGACGAGTCACGCCGACTCGCCCAGGCGCCCGGGGCGGTCGACGGCAACGTGGACGGCCCGTACGTCGACGCGGTCCTCGCCGGGCACGGAGTGGTGGTCGGGGCGCTGCGCGCGGCACTCGACGAACCACCGGCGCAGCTCTGGATCCCCGTCGGCAACGGCACCACCGTCATCGCCGTGCACCGGCGGCTCCGTGAGCTGGGCTGGCCGACAGTGCTCCAGGGCGTCTGCTCGGCCGCGAACAACCCGGTGGTCACCAGCTGGCCCGGCCCGTACCGGATGCTGCCGCCGGACGCGGTGACCACCACCGACCACAACCAGCCCCTGGTGAACTGGCATGCCCTCCAGGGCCCGGAGGCGATGGCCGCGATCTCCGACACCGGCGGGGCGGTGCACGGGGTCGACGACGACCAGCTCCAGCGCGCCCGGGATGCGCTCGCCGGCCACGGCGCGTACCCCACCGCTGCCGGCGCGGTCGCCCTCGCCGGGCTGCTGGCCCGCGCCGAAGCGCCGGGCGGGCTCTCCGCCGGCACCCACGTCGTGCTGCTCAGCGGTCGCTGAGCGCCCTGCCCACTGCTAAGGACCTCGGATGACGATCACCGCCCAGCCCGCCGCGACCCGGCCACCGGCCACGGCGACCGGTGCACCCGCCCTGCTCTTCCGCCGTGCCCGGGTCAGCCGCGCCGATGAGCGGATCTTCGTCGGCAAGCTGGCCCTGCTCGCGGTGCTGACCACGGTCGGTGCGGTTCTGGCCCTGCGCTCCGAGCCGCTGTCGATCGTGGCCGGCGTGCTGCTGCTTGCCGCCATGTACACGCACGCTGTCGAGTTGCAGCATCAGTGCCTGCACCACTCCGCGTTCCGCCGCTCGTTGCCGCACCGGCTGGTCGGTGTGCCACTGGGCGTGCCGCTGCTGGTGGTCTACTCGCACTACCGGGTGCGGCACCTGCAGCACCACCGCTACCTGGGCACCCCGCAGGACACCGAGTTCTTCGGCTTCGACACCCGTCGGCCGTTGACCGTCGGGATGCTCGTCCGCGGCCTGCTCGACTACCCCCGACTGGGTGCTGTCGGTCTGGAGGTCCTGCGCGCCGCCGCCGGCCGCTGGCGTTACGCCCACGGCGAGATCGCCCCCGCCATGCGGCGGCGGATCGTCGCCGAGCACCTGCTGCTGGGTGTCGCGGTGCTGGCCGCTGTCGGCCTGGCCCTGACCGGGCACGGCGTGTACCCACTGCGGCTGTGGGTGCTGCCGCTGCTGGTGGCGGTGCCGTTGCACTTCCTCGTGGAACTGCCCGAGCACCTGCTGTGCGAGACCGACACGACCGACGTGCTGCGCAACACCCGGTCGATCCGGGGCAGCTGGCTGAGCACGTGGTTCACCAACGGCAACAACCTGCACATCGAGCACCACGCGGCGATGAGCGTGCCGATCAACCAGCTGCCGTCGCGGCACGAGGAAACCCGCCGCCACGGTCAGCATGTGCAACGCAGCTACGCCGAGTTCTACCGCCTGCTCTGGGAGGCGGTACGTCCCCGCGCCCGGGCCTGACGGCCGCCCGCGGCTCAGAGCACCTGGTCGAGGAACCGGCGCAGCCGCGGATGTTCGGCCCGCTCGAAGACGGCCTCGGGCGGGCCGGCCTCCAGCACCACACCCCGGTCCATGAAGGCGACGGTGTCGGCGACCTGCCGGGCGAAGCCCATCTCGTGGGTCACCACCACCATGGTCATCCCGGCGGCGGACAGGTCGGCCATCACCCCGAGCACACCCTTGACCAGCTCCGGGTCGAGCGCCGAGGTCGCCTCGTCGAAGAGCATCACCTCGGGCCGCAGCGCCAGCGCACGCGCGATCGCCACCCGTTGCTGCTGACCACCGGAGAGTTGCGCCGGCCGGGAGTTCGCCTTGCCGGCAAGCCCCACCAGCTCCAACTGGGCGCGGGCGAGCGCGTCCGCCTCGTCCTCACCGAGCTTGCGCAGTCGGCGCAGTGCCAGCGTGACGTTGCGCAGCACGCTCATGTGCGGGAAGAGGTTGAACTGCTGGAACACCATGCCCACCCGCTGCCGCAGCGCGTCCGGGTCGTCGCCCAGCACGCTGCGCCCGTCCAGCAGCACGTCGCCCCGGTCCGGTTCGATCAGCCGGTTGATGGTGCGCAGCAGGGTGGACTTGCCCGACCCGGACGGGCCGATGACACAGGCCGTCGCGCCACGCGGCACCGACAGGTCGACGCCGCGCAGCACCCGGTTCGGTCCGAAGGCGAGGTGCACGTCGCGTACGTCGAGGCTGACCGAGGTCGTGCTGGCGGCGGTCATCGCCGGTCTCCTTCCATCGCGTACGGCGTGGTGTCGTCGTCCTCGTCTGTCGGCGCGGTGGCCGGCCGACCGTTGCGCAGCCGGCGGTCGATCCAGTTCACGACGTGCGTCAACGGAACGGTCAACGCCAGGTAGCACAGCCCCGCCAGCAGCAGCGCCGACTCGTTGCCGGTGGTGGCCGCGTAGTCCTGCCCGATCCGGAACAACTCCCGCTGGCTGGCCACCAGGCCGAGGAAGTAGACCAGGCTGGAGTCCTTGATCAGCGCGATGAGCTGGTTCACCCAGGCCGGCAGCACCCGCCGGATGCCCTGCGGGACGATCACCAGGCGCATCGCGTCGGCCCAGGAGAAGCCGAGCGCCCGGGCGCCCTCCAACTGGGCGGCCTCCACCGACTGGATGCCCGAGCGGAAGATCTCCCCGATGTACGCGGCAGCGATGAGCGACAGCGCCAGGATGCCCAACGGGTAGGGGTCCGGTCCCCAGACCTGCATGCCCAGCGGGGCCAACCCGACGCCGATCAGCAGGATCGTCGCGGCGGCCGGCAGCCCCCGGAACACGTCGGTGTAGACCCGCGCCGGCCAGCGCAACCAGCGGCTTCGGGAGATCCCCGCGACGGCCAGCAGCAGGCCCAGCACCGAGCCGAGCAGGGCGGCGGAGACCGCCAGGATCAGCGTGTTGGGCAACCCGACGGTCAGCATCTCGGGCAGCGCCTCGCGCATCGAGTCCCAGTCGAAGAACGTTTCCCACAGGGTGCTCAACGGATCCATGTGTCGCCTCTCCTACCGCCCCGCTCGTTCGTCACCGGTTCAGGACGCCGCCGACGCGGACGCCGACGGCGCCACCGTGACCGCGCCGCTGCCCGGCTTGAAGTCCGCCGGGATCGGCCGACCCGGGTAGTACTGCGCCTGCAACCGGGTCCAGGTGCCATCGGCGATGACCTCGTCGAGGCTCTTGTTCAGCGCCTCGCGCAGCTTGTCGTTGCCCTTGGCCACGGCGTACGCGGTCGGTGCCGGGCTGAGCTGCTTGGCCGCCACGGTGATCTTGCCGTTGCTGTCGGCGGCCGACTTCTCGCCGATCTCCGCCGGGGCGATCCACGCGTCGGCGGTGCCCGCCTTGAGCTGGTTGATCGCACCGTTGTAGTCCGGCACCCGCACCGGGTTCAGCTGCTTGCCGGTGGCGTAGTCGTCCTGGACGGTGCCCTGCACCACCACTACCCGCTTGCCGGTGAGCTGGTCGAAGCTGGTGATCGGCGAGCCGGCCGGGACGTCCAGGCCGAAGTAGCCGAAGTCGTAGCCGTTGCCGAAGTCGACAGTCTTCTTGCGGGCCTCGGTGATGGTGATCGAGGAGCTGCCGACGTCGAACTTGCGGTTGTTGACCTGGCTGAGCAGCGCGGAGAAGTCGGTGCCGACGAACTCCACAGTGAGGCCGAGCTTGCCGGCCACGGCGGTCAGCAGGTCGTTGTCGAAGCCGGTGAACCTGCCGTCCTTGAGGTACACGTTCGGCGGCGCGTCGGTCAGCGTGCCGGCGCGCAGTACGCCCGGCTGGGCCAGGCCGTACGGGTTGGCGTCGGACGAACTGTCGTCGCCGCAGGCGGTGAGGGCGGTGGCGGCCAGGATCGCCGCCGCCCCCAGGGCGGCGGCACGGGTCACTGCGGGAAGGAATCGCACTGGTGTCTCCGAAGGGTGGTGTCTCGGCGGGCGCGGGTGTGCGCCACCGACGGCGCGCCCGATGGGCGTACCGGTGGAAAGGGGTTTCGGGAGGGTGGTGCTAGAGCGCGGTGCCGCGACGACAGGCGGCGCTGCACATTCGCATCGTGTCCACGTGCCGTCGCCGCGTCAGTGCGGGCGAGGGTCGACCGGTGCGGAGGTCCGCGACGTCAGTCGGTGGGGTGGTGCTGAGGATGCGCATGGTTCTCCCGGGTCTGTGCTGACCTGGGTGCCAGGCCACGCTTGCGCCGACGTCGTGCCGGTGCCTGGTCTTCACCCGGGGCACCCCACCGCGGAGGAGGGTTGCCGGCCAGCGAGCCGGGGCTTCGCGCTGGCGCTCATGACCTGCGCCGAGGCTAGCAGCACCGACGGGTGCCGCGTCCAGTCGGTATGACCACGCTCACCGTGCGCGACGGTCCGCCCCGCGCCCAGGTCAGCCGGCGTGCACGTGCGGTCGGCGGTGTGGGTCGGGTTCCTGGCGGCGCAGGATCTCCCGGGTCACCGAGGCGATCGCGCCCTGCCCGAACGCCAGGTAGCGCAGGAAGTTGCGGACCGGCCCTCCCTCGGACCACTCGAAGTAGATGCGGGGTCGCCGACGGCTGCGGTCGCGGATTTCCAGCAGCAGGGCGGCCAGCGCGGTGGGCACCGACGAACTGGCCAGGCTGAGCACCGGGAAGCGGCCGTCGACGACGCTGCCGCGGACCAGCACCCCGGTCTCGAAGTCGGACGGGTCGGTGACCTCGACCTCGACGAAGATGACGTCGCTGTCGTCGGGGAAGTCGTTGTCCGCCATGGTCTGGGCGAGCTTGGCGCGGTACTCCGCCTCGTCGCGCCGGTCGGGTTCGTGTGCGATGAGGCGGATCCGCCGGCCGGCGCGTTCGTCGATGATCCGGGCCGCGGCCGGATCCAACTCGACGTGGTTGACGCGCAGCTCGTAGGCCCGCATCAGCCGGGACAACACCGACACCAGGATGATCCCGCCGATGAAACAAGCGGCGATCTTGACGCCACTGGGGCGTTCCACCACGTTCGCCAGCGTCGTGTAGACGAAGATCACCGCGATGATGCCGAACGCGATGCTGCGACCGCGCTGACGCTGCCGCAGCGCCGCGAGCGTCACCGCCGTCGCGGCCGAGGTGATCAACACCAGCACCCCGGTGGCGTACGCGCCGCCCTGCGCGTCCACGCTGGCCTTGAAGACGATCGTGATCAGGAACGCCACCGAGGTGAAGACCAGGACCAGCGGCCGGACGGCTCGCGCCCAGGTCGGCGCCATGCCGTAACGGGGCAGGTAGCGCGGCACGAGGTTGAGCAGACCAGCCATCGCCGACGCTCCGGCGAACCAGAGGATCCCGATGGTGGACAGGTCGTAGATGGTGCCGAACACCTCGCCGAGGTGGGCGTGCGCCAGGTAGGCCAGCGCCCGGCCGTTCGCCGGCCCGCCCGGCTGGAAGGCGTCCGGCGGGATCAGCACCGTTGTCGTCACGCTGCTGGTGATCAGGAAAGCGCTCATGATCAGCGCTGCGGTGGTGAGCAGCCGGCGCGCGCCACGGATCCGGCCCAACGGTCGTGCCTCCGAGTCCTGCGGGTCACCCCGTACGCTCGGCATGACGGCCACCCCGGTCTCGAAGCCGGACAGGCCCAGCGCCAGCTTCGGAAAGACCAGCAGCGACAGCCCGACCACCAGCCACGGGTCGCCGTGCCCGGTGGTCAGCGCGGAGGTCCAGTCGTCGACCGCGCTCGGGTGCGTCACCACCCGCCACAGCGCGTCGGCCACCACCACCGCGTTCAGCGTCAGGTACACCGCGACCAGGATGACGGCGATCCCGATGGCCTCGCTGAATCCCTTGAGGAACACCGCGCCCAGCAGCGCCAGGAGCAGCAGCGTGAGCAGCACCTCGTGCCCCTTGAGCGCACTCGGCCAGAAGGGGTTCTCGTCGATGTGCGCCGTCGCGTCGGCCGCCGAGAGGGTGATGGTGATGATGAAGTCGGTGGCCGCGAAACCGAGCAGCACCAGCACCAGCAGCTTGCCCGGCCAGTAGCTCAGCAGGCGGACCAGCATCGCGATGGAGCCCTCACCGTGCGGGCTCTCCACCGCCACCCGCCGGTAGACCGGCAGCGCGCCCAGCAGGGTCACCAGCACCAGCACCAGCGTCGCCACCGGCGAGAGCGCCCCGGCGGCCAGCGCCGCGATGCCCGGCTGGTAGCCCAGCGTGGAGAAGTAGTCCACACCGGTCAGGCACATCACCTTCCACCACGGGTGGAGCCGGTGCTCCGGCGGGCGCCCGTGCGGTCCCGGGTGCTGCACGGCCTGGTCCGAGCCGGCGTCGAGCAGCCACCCCCGCAACCGGCCGGCGCGTCTGTCGAACGTCACCGGCGCGTCCCCCGTCATCCCGCTCACGGTCACCGTGAGTATCCGCCCGCCGGGCCGCCGCCGTCCGCCGGTGCGCGGAACCCAGCCGACGCCCCGGCGGGTTTCGGGCCCAGGGCACCGGGGATGCAGCCTCCCGGTCCGGACCGGACGGCACCGGGGGAGGGGACAGGGCATGGTCGGCGGCCGTCGCTTCCGCCCGGGTGGTGGCTTCGGCCGTCAACTCGACGAGTACGAGACGAGGGTCGGCGTGGTGCCGTCCCCGGAGTCGCCCGCAGCCTCCCACGGCCTGGTGGACAGCGCGGTCTACCTCCGGGGGCACCGGTTCGCCTCGCCGTCCGGCCTCGCCGAGACGTACCGCTGCCTGCAGGAGCAGGACGACGCGATGGCCTGGATCGGGTTGTACCGGCCCGACATCGAGCAGATCACCTCGCTGGCCCGCGAGTTCCGGCTGCACGACCTGGCGGTCGAGGACGCGATCAACGCCCACCAGCGGCCCAAGCTGGAGCGCTACGGCCACACCCTGTTCGTGGTGCTGCGCGCCGCCCGCTACGACGACCTCCGGGAGGAGGTCGAGTTCTCCGAGCTGCACCTGTTCATCGGGCCGGGCTTCGTGGTCACCGTCCGCCACGGTGAGGCACCGGACCTGGCCGCGGTGCGGCGGCGGATGGAGACCGAGGCGCAGATGCTCGCCCGGGGCCCGGAGGCGGTCCTGTACGCGATCCTGGACCAGGTCGTCGACGGGTACGCGCCGGTGGTGGCCGGGCTGGAGAACGACATCGACGAGATCGAGACCCAGGTGTTCGGTGGCGACCCGAACGCCAGCCGCCGCATCTACGGCCTCAGCCGCGAGGTCATCCAGTTCCAGCGGGCCGCCCGCCCCCTGCTCAGCGTGCTCGACGCGCTGGCCGTCGGCGCGGGCAGCGCCAGCGCCGACGAGGAACTGCGCCGCTACCTGCGCGACGTGACCGACCACCTGACCCAGGTGGTGGAGCGGGTGGACGGTTTCCGGCACCTGTTGCAGAACATCCTCACCGTCAACGCGACCCTCGTCTCCCAGCAGCAGAACGAGGAGATGCGCAGTCTCACGGCGGCCAGCTACAGCCAGAACGAGGAGCTGAAGAAGGTTTCCTCCTGGGCGGCGATCCTCTTCGCTCCCACACTCATCGGCACCGTGTACGGCATGAACTTCGTGCACATGCCGGAGCTGAACTGGCGCTTCGGTTACCTCTTCGCGCTGCTGTTGATGCTGCTGGTCTGCGGCACCCTCTATGTGATCTTCAAGCGGCGCGGCTGGCTCTGAGCCCGTGGTCGCGGCTCACTCGATGCCGCGCAGGATGTGCCGTTCGTCCTCGACGTCGTCGTCGCCGGCACCGATCCGGCCGAGCAGTACGGCGGCCGCCCAGATCGTCAGGGGGGTGGCCGCCCCGGTCATTCCGCCGCCGGTCCGGTCGTCCCGGGTCTGGCTCCGCTCCGTGCGCGGTGGCCTGCGCTGAGCCTGCATGGGCCCTGCCTCTCCTCGTCGAAGCCGCCGTGGGCGGCGCGGGGTGAATTCGCGCCACCGGCCGGGTGGGACCGCCCGTGAGCAGCCCACCACCGGTACGACAGCCACTCGAACCTTCCCACGCCCGGCCGCATCCGCACCGCTTGTTTTCGGGTTTCCGACTGCCGCCCGCCAAACCGGACATTACGCAGCGACGGTCGAGCCACGGTCAAGGCAGCGGGTGGGCGATGCCCCGGGCGTGGTCGGTGAGCGCCGCGCCGACCACCGTCGCGGCCAGCGGCAACACCTCCAGACAGCGGCGCACCGCGGCGGCCATCAGTGTGTTCGGCACCCGCATGGAGAGCGTGCAGTGCGGCACCCAGCGCCCCGGCTGGTAGTGCTCGGCGAGGGGGATGCCGGCGGCGGCGAGCCGGTCGTGCACCAGCCGGTGGTGCGCCAGCAACTCCGGGGTGGGCGTCGGACCGAGCCAGAGCACCCGACCGACGAACTGGCCGGCGTGCTGGAATTCGAGCCGCAACGGGGCGGCCACCACCGTCCCCTGTAACGCCTCGGCGACCTGCTCCGGGTCGAACCGGGGCGCCACCGTGAGCGAGACGTGCGGACGGTGGCGCTGCTCCAGCAGCGAGCGCATGCTCTGCACGCCCTCGGCCTCCAGCGCGTCCCAGAGCACCCGGATCCGGCGGGTGGCGTCCGGGTCCAGGTACAACTCCAGCGCGGCGACCATTTGATCACCGTAGCGGCCGAGGTTTGCCCGCCCATGTCCGGCGGTACCTGATCCGCAACCGATCAGGAAGGGGCAGCACGTGAATGTGAGTGACCTGCTGACCGAGGCGTACGACCGACTGCCCGACCTCGTCCGCGCGGCGGTCGACGGCCTCAGCCCCGAGCAACTGCGCCACCAGCCCGCCCCGGGCGCCAACCCGATCGGCTGGCTGGTCTGGCACCTCACCCGGGTGCAGGACCATCATGTCGCCGAGGTCCTCGACGCCGACCAGATCTGGGTCAGCGGCGACTGGGCGGGGCGGTTCGGGCTCGCCGCCGACCCCGACAACACCGGCTACGGGCACTCGCCCGCCCAGGTCGCGACGGTGCGGCCGGTGAGCGCGCAGGCGCTCATCGACTACTACGAGGCGGTCGCCGCGCGTACCGGAGACTTCCTGGCCGGGCTGGCCCCGGCGGACCTGGACCGTGTGGTCGACGAGGCGTGGGATCCGCCGGTCACCCTCGGCGTCCGGTTGGTCAGCGTGGCCGAGGACGACCTGCAACACGTCGGCCAGGCCGCCTACCTGCGTGGCCTGATCGAGGCCGGCTGACGGCCGGGCTCACGGCACGATCACCGCCCGGCCTTCCAGGGTCCCGTCGCGCAGCTGGCGGTACGCGTCCAGGGCGTCGTCCAGCGCGAAGGTGGTGATGTTCGGCCGGACCAGGCCCCGGGCACCCAGGTCGAGCACCTCCACCAGCTCGGGTCGGCTGCCCCAGTAGGTGGTGGCGATACTCACCTCGTACGGCACGGAGAAGAACGACACCCCCAGTGTGCCGCCGCCGAGCCCCACGATGGTCAGGTCGCCCACGGTGCGGGCCGCCGCCACGCCGAGCGCCAGGGTGCTGTCCGCGCCGACGAAGTCCAGCACCACGTCGGCGCCCCGCCCTCCGGTGGCGTCCCGGATCTCCTCGGCGGCGGTCGGTCCGGAGGTCACCGTGCGGTCGGCGCCGCACTCCTCGGCCAGCCGCAGCGCCTCGGCCCGGGTGTCCACGGCGATCACCCGCGCGGCGGTGGTGGCCTTGAGGATCTGCACGCCCACGTGACCCAGCCCGCCGACCCCGATCACCACGGCGGTGCTGCCCGGTGGCAGCTTCGGCCAGGAGCGCCGGACGGCGTGGTACGGGGTGAGCCCCGCGTCGGTCAGCGGTGCGGCCTGCGCCGGTTCCAGACCCTCCGGCAGAGGTACGACGTGCCGCGCGTCCGGGACCAGTTCGAACTCGGCCATTCCGCCGTCCAGTCCGAGCCCACCGCCTCCGCTCGGCACCGGTGCGGCGGACGGGTTCTCGCAGTACGGGTCGATCCCGAGCCGACAGCGGGCGCAGGTGCCACAACCCCACGATCCGAACACCGCGACCGGTTGCCCGACGGACAACCCGGTCACCCCGTCGCCGAGGGCGTGCACCCAGCCGGCGTTCTCGTGGCCGAGGGTGAACGGCGGGTTCCAGGGCATCGTGCCCGGCTCGAACTCGTCCATCAGGTGCAGGTCGGAGTGGCAGGCGCCGGCACCGCCGATCCGGACCACCACCTGACCCGGCCCGGGCGTCGGGTCGGGGACCTCGACCAACTCCGGTTCTGACTTCCACTCCCGCAACCGCAGTGCACGCATGCCGGTGCTCCCGTCTGTCTCGGCTGAACCACTGGCCTGCCCGCCTCGTCGCCCGGCAAACGGGCCGCCGCGGCGCGCCCCCGGGGCACCCTCACCCGTTCCGGGTGAACCGGCCTCACCCCGGCGCGGGTGATCCTGCGGGGAACCGTGGGGAGGGGATCTGATGGGTGCGACGGCGGAGCAGTACCTGCGACAGCTCGACACCGGTCGGCGACCCGACCTGCCGGAGACCACCGCGGGGACGCTGCGGTTGGATGTCCGTGACGAAGGCAGCACCGACCACTGGTACCTGACCATCGCCGACCAACAGGTCCGGGTGACCCGCTCGGCCGAGGACGCCGAGTTGGTGGTGCGGGCCGACCGGGCGGTCTTCGACCGGATGGTTCGCGGCGAGCTGCACCCGGGAGCGGGTCTGCTGCGCAACGAGGTGACAGTGCAGGGCAACATGCAACTGCTGATGCTGCTGCGGCGGATCTTCTCCGGGCCGGACGGCGCCCGTCACCCGCGCGAGCTGGGCCGGGCCGCGCTTGCCGGCCGAACCACGCCTGCCGGGCGGGCCGTGACGACCGCTCGGGGTGGTCGGCCGTGAAGCAGGAACTGGTGCACGTCATCGCGGGCAACATCTTCGCCATCACCGACGCCCAGGGCGACATCGAGCCCGACCCGCAGCTCCCGGTCGGACTCTTCGCGTACGACACCCGGTTCCTGTCGCACTGGGTCCTGCGGATCGACGGTGAACGGACCAACGCCCTGTCCCGCGACGACCTCACCTACTTCGAGACCCGGTTCTTCCTGGTTCCCGGCACGGCGAGCCACTACATCGACGCCGACGTGTCGATCATCAGGCACCGGTCGGTCCACGACTGTTTCCACGAGAACATCACGGTGCTCAACCACTCGTCGCAGCCCGCCGAGTACACCGTCCGGCTGGAGATGGCCAGCGACTTCACCGACATCGTCGAGGTCGGGCAGGTGCGGCAGCGGGCCGTCGAGGTCGCCGCCGACCCGGCGCGTCAGCAGCTCGTGCTGCGCTACCAGCGGGACCGGTTCATCCGGGAGACCACGGTGTGCAGCACCGTCCCCGGCGATGTGGACGAGCAGGGGATGACCTTCCGGATCCGGATCCCACCCGAGGGGAGGTGGGAGACCGACCTGCACGTCACAGTGACAATGGGCGGTGAGGAGGGCCGGGATCTCCGCACCGACCTGCAGTCGCACCAGCACGCCCTGCGCACGGGGATGGACGAGGACCTGACCCGGTGGCTGGACCGTGCGCCGCAACTGGTGGCCGAACGCGCCGGCCTGGAAGAGCTCTACCAGGGCAGCCTCGCGGACCTGGCGGCACTGCGCTACCAGCCGCTCTCGTACCGCGAGCGGGTGCCGATCGGTGGTCTGCCGTGGGCGATGGGCCTGTTCGGACGGGACAGCATCATCACCTGCCTCCAGACGATGGCGTTCACCCCCGAACTGGCCCCGTCGACGCTGCGGATGCTGGCGCTCATGCAGGGCGGTCAGCTCGACGACTGGCTGGAAGAGGAGCCCGGCAAGATCCTGGCCCACCTGCGGTACGGCGAGACGGGGGCGTTCAGCGAACGGGCGAGCGTGTTGTACTACGGTGCGGCCGACACCACCCCGCTCTTCGTCGTCCTGCTCGACGAGTACGAGCGCTGGTCCGGTGACGCGGACCTGGTCCGCGAGCTGCGCCACCCGGCCCGGATGGCGCTGGACTGGATCGACGAGTACGGCGACCTGACCGGCGACGGCTATGTGCGCTACCAGCGCCGCAACGAACGCTACGGCGCGGTCAACCAGGGCTGGAAGAACTCCCCGGACGCCATCGTCGACGCCCACGGTCGACAGCCCGCCTTCCCCCGCGCCACCTGCGAGTTGCAGGGTTACGCGTACGACGCGAAGCGCCGGGGCGCCCGGCTGGCCCGGGAGTTCTGGGGCGACCTCGCGTACGCCGACCGGTTGGAACGGGAGGCGGCAGCGCTGAAGGAGCGCTTCAACCGGGACTTCTGGCTGCCACACCGGGGGTACTACGCGTTGGCGCTCGACCCGTACGGAGAGCCGGTCGACGCGTTGGCCTCCAACATCGGGCACCTGCTCTGGAGCGGGATCGTCGCTGACGACCGCGCGGAGGCGGTCGCCGAGCACCTGGTCGGACCGCGACTGTTCAGTGGTTGGGGGGTACGCACGTTCGCCACCGGGCAGCGCACCTACAACCCGGTGGGCGCGCACCTGGGCGCGGTGTGGCCGTCGGACAACGCGGTGATCGCCGCCGGGCTGCGTCGCTACCGCCTCGACGCTCAGGCGGCCCGGATCGCCGCCGGCGTCTTCGACATGACGTTGACGCTCGGTGGCGAGGTGCCGGAGGTGATCGCCGGCTACGAGCGCAGCCTGACGACCTACCCCGTGCAACTGGCGACGAGCTGCCGCCCGCAGGCGTGGTCGTCGGGGTCCCTGCTGATGCTGCTCGGCACCGTGCTGGGCCTGCGGCCCACCGGCGACAACCTGCTGGTGGACCCGGCGGTGCCGGAGGGGTTCGGCCGGCTGGAACTGCTCGACATCCCCGGCCGTTGGGGTCACTCCGACGCCTACGCGAGAGATCGGAGCACCGAACGCCGGCACCGCCTGCGGTGAGGCCGAGGATCAGCGCAGGCGGTGGCGATGACGGCCGGCGTCAGCCCATCGTCTTGGCGCCGTCGATCGACTCGCGCAGGATGTCGGCGTGGCCGGCGTGCTGGGACGTCTCGGCGATGAGGTGCAGCAGCACCCGGCGGACCGTCCAGCTCGCCCCCGGCTCGAACCAGGGAGCCTGCGGCAGCGGGTGCGCCGCGTCCAGATCGAGGGCGGCGACCAACTCGTCGGTCCGGGCGGCCACCTCCTGGAAGCGCTCGACCAGCCCGGCCAGTGTCTCGCCCGGTGCCATCTGGAACTGACCGACCCAGTCGACCTCCTCGCGGCCCATCGCCTCCGCGCCGCCCACCACGAAGAGCATCCAC
This sequence comes from Micromonospora sp. DH14, assembly GCF_029809455.1. NCBI lineage: Bacteria > Bacillati > Actinomycetota > Actinomycetes > Micromonosporales > Micromonosporaceae > Micromonospora > Micromonospora sp. DH14. The sequence goes on from NZ_JARVKT010000017.1 coordinate 117,916, forward strand.
CGGTGCTCGACACCGGCCACGTGCTTGATGAGGCCGCCGAGGCAGAGGCCGCTGACGGTGGGGCGACTGGCCGCCTGCTCGTCGGTGAGCCCGTCGACGGTCTGCAAGAGGAAACCGCGGTGCCTGCGGAGCGCCTGCAGGAGATCGGTGCGCTCACCGGTGAGCTGCTCAGTGCTGGTCATGCCGCCACCCTTTCGTCGTTGTCCACCCGGTGCCACCGTATTGCCGGGCACCGACACTTCCCGGGCACGACACCAGGTCGGCCAACGCCACCACCGACGCCAGCGGCGACGGAAGACCGCCAGCGGTTGCCGATCCGCGTCGATGGCGGTCCACTGAATGACATGGCGGTGATTAAGGTGGGCACGTCGTCCTGGGCGGACCAGTCCCTGCTGCGCTCCGGGTGGTACCCCCGCTCGGCCAGCACGCCGGCGCGTCGGCTGGGCTTCTACGCCAGCCAGTTCCCGCTGGTCGAGGTGGACACGTCCTACTACGCCATCCCGGTGCCGGAGACGACCCAGAGCTGGGTGGACGCCACACCGGACGACTTCACCTTCGACGTCAAGGCGTTCAGCCTCTTCACCGGTCATCCGACGCCGGTCGCCGTGCTGCCCCGGGACCTGCGTCCGGCCGCCGGCCCGAGCCGGATCCGCCGCCGTGACCTGCCGGAGCGGGCGTACGACGAGCTGTGGACCCGGTTCCGCGCGGCCCTGGCGCCGATCGCGGCGGCCGGCAAGCTCGGTGTGGTGATGTTGCAGTTCCCGCCGTGGCTGGTGCGCAGCCCGGCGGCCGAACGCCGGATCGTCGAGCTCGCGCAGCGCTGCCGGCCGTGGCGGGTCGGTGTCGAGCTGCGGCACAGCTCCTGGTTGGACGACGCGGCCGCGGCGGACACCCTGGACCTGCTCCGCGCCCACGACCTGTCAGTGGTCTGCGTCGACATGCCACAGGGGCACCCGTCGTCGGTGCCGCCGATCCTGAGCATGACGGCGGAGCCGGCGATCGTCCGGTTCCACGGTCACAGCGACGCCTGGGCCGAGGGCGACAAGCAGGAGAAGTTCCGCTACGCCTACGCCGAGGACGAGCTGCGGCACTGGGCGGGACGGCTGGCCGAGTTCGCCGCTCTCCCCGACGAGCTGCACGTGCTGTTCAACAACTGCTGCGCCGGGCAGGCCCAGCGCGACGCCACCCGGCTGGCGCAACTGCTCACCGAGACGATGGTCGCCGATCACGCCGTCCCGACGAACGGTTGACCGGCGCACCTGTCGGCGGGCCGGGGCGCGGGTCCGGTCAGGACCGCCGTCCCCGGCTGCGCAACGCGTCCTGGGTCGACTCGCCGATCTCCGCGTCGTCGGGGAAGGTCCGGCCACTGGGCGCGGGATCGGGTGGGGCGCCCGGCCCGGCCATCGGCGTGCGCGTCGGCTCGACCGAACCGAAACCGTGTCGTCCCGCCGGGCCCGTCCGACCCGCCGGGGCACCCGCCCGCCGCTCGCCGCGCCGGCCCTCGGGCACCGCTGTCTCCTCGCTGCCCTCGTCCATCGGTGAGTCGTCGTCGGTGCCCCAGGGCGCGTCGGCGTCGAAACCGTCGCCGGTGCCCCACGGGTTGGTCGCCTCCGGCTCCAGCCGGTCGTTGTCGCCGCTGCGTCCCTTGTGCGCCGTCATGGCCACCCCGCTCGTCGGTCCGCCGCCACCGGCGGACGATGTGCCGTCCTCGGGCCGGGCTGCCCGCCCGCCCTCGCCGCCCGACAGGTCACCGGCGCGCCGCCGCACGGGCGCCGACTCGTCGTCGCGCGGGATTCGTCGTCACTCCGGTACGCGCGCGGGGCCGGCCGGCGCCCCGCCGTCGAGGTGGCGGCGGGACGCCGGCCGGCCCGACGCTCAGCGTCCGGCCATCGCCATCGGCCGCTTGCCGTTGCTCATTCCCGCCATCTTGATCACGCCCTTGGAGGCGCCCTTCATCGCACCGGCGCGACCGAGCATCCCGCGGAACACCTGGCCGGGCTTCTGCTGCTCACCCATGTACGCGGTGACCACGACCAGCGTCCCGGTCAGCGCCGGGATGGCCCACTGGAGCAGCTTCATCTGCCGTTGCGACGAGGCCACACTGGCCGGGGTCTGGTGGTTCGGCTCGGTGGCGCCGCTCACCGACGGGCCGCCGGCCTTCTCCAGCCGCATGCCGACCAACCGGCTGTAGCCGGTGACCGCGAGCGCGCCGATGGTCAGCGCGGTCTTGATGGCGCTGGCCCGGCCGACGCCGGACTGGGCGACCATCCGTGGGCTCTCGGTCACCAGTTCGCCGACGGCGCCGGCCAGGTGGGCGCCGATCGCGGCCGCGTTGACCGGGGTCCACTTGGACCATCCGGCCGAGGCGACCGGGAGCCGCTGGGTCGAGTCGCTGATTTTCGCCGCTGCGCCGTTGACACCGAAGGCACCCATGAGGGAGCCGCCAAACCAGGCCGCCAGGCCCAGATCGTGCATCGAACGCAGTGCGGTGTGCCGTTCGGACATGTGATCCCCTTCCGCCGTGTCGGGCGGTGCGGCTTACCCGCCGCTCGGGCGGCTAACCCCGGCCCGTCGCGGCCGATCCGCGTCGTGGCGGGCAGCTACGGGACATCCGTGGCGTCGGTGCGCCGGCCTCGTCCGGGCAGGAGTCGTTCGCCCGGTGGCGGGTAGATCCTCCAGCGACGCCGACGAGAGGGGAACGCGATGTCGCAGCCGGACGAGAGCCGGGAGAAGACCCCCAAAACAGACGCGGTGCTCATGCACCCCGACAACGACCCGAACCGGAACACCGCCGAGGTCGCGCCCCGCAAGGAGCACGCCGAGATCCAGGTCGAGCGGGACGGCGAGCTGGTGCCGCTGGACCAGGACGAGTGAGCCGACCCGCCCGCACCGACGGGCCGGTACGGCTCAGCGCGGCGGCAGGTCGGTGGCGAAAGCGGCGATCCGCCGCGCCAGCGGGACGCCCGCGCGGACCCAGGTGAAGTGGTCCAACGGCGCTCCGGCCTGCGCCACTGTGTACCGTTCCCGGGTCACCGGCGCGTCGCCGAGCTTCGCGCAGAGGTGGTCCATGGTCTCGTGCGGCGTGTACTGGTCGTCGTCGACGCTGACGGCCAGCACCGGTGTCCGTACCGTGCGGACCGCGGCCTCGGTGTCCGTACCGTTGAGCCGGGGGAACCGACCGGTCCGCGCGGTGTACGCCCAGTCGCGGATCACGCCGCGCGCCTGCCGGCCGCCGAAGCCCCAGCCCGGCCAGACGCCGAGCAGCGCCGCCGTGGCGGCGATGCCCTGGGTGTAGGGCAGCACGCCGAGGCCGCGCCGGCCCGGGTAGCTCCGCCAGTGCGGGATGCCGACCGCTACCAGCGCCAGCCCGTCCACCTCGCCGCCGCCGTGCAGGGCGAGGTGCAGCAGCGCGGCCTGCCCGCCGAGTGAGTGCCCGAGAAGCAGTCGGGTGCGCCCGTCCAGTCGCGGCTTGAGGGCGGCCAGGACGGCGCCGATGTCGTCGGCCAGTTCGGCGTAACCGTGCCGGTCCGCGCGACTCGGCGCGGGCGTGCTCGCCCCGGTGCCGCGCAGGTCGGCCACGACCACGGCCAGCCCCGCGGCGCGCAGCGCGGCGGCGAAGGGCCGGTAGTAGCGGGCCCGGACGCCCATCGCGGGCCAGATCACCACCACCGGCGCGCCGGTCACTCCGGACGGTTCCGGATAGACCTGCACACCCAGCCGGCCACCGTCGACGTCGACGAACTCCTGCGCGTACTCCAGATCCCCGTTCACCGGCCCAGCCTACGACCTGACGTTACCGGCGGGTAGCGGCAGGCCGTCGACGACCGGGGCGCAGCTGACGCCGCGCGCGACGGAGGGCCCCGCCATCTGGCGGAGCCCTCCGACCGGCGCTGCGTTCAGGAGACCGAGATGGCCCCGTTGCTGGCGCGCACGCAGGCCACCGAGCGGGCGCTGGTGGAGGCCGCGCCGCTCAGGCACTGGCCGAGCACTTGGTGCCCGGTGGCGTTCGGGTGCCACGACTCCTGGCAGGTCTGGAAGTAGCTGACGCAGGTGTTGGCGATCCGCTGGATGGCGATCTTGTCCTTGCCGGCGAGGCTGGTGACGAAGGTGCCGGTCGCGCCGTCCTGAAGCCGGATCGGAGTGGCCAGCGCGCCGGTCGGGCTGCTCGTCTGCTCGCAGAGCCGGGCACCGTTGAAGGCCTGCTGCACGTTCAGGTACACCAGGTCGTCGGCCGGGAACTCGGCAGCGAGGGTGTCCCTGGTGGACTTCACGATGCTGCCCAGACCCTGGGAGAAGCGGTGCCCCGGCGCCAGGGTGGCCCGGTGGATCGGGCACCCGCCCGCGTACCGCTCGGCGCCGAGGTCACGGAACTTGTCCCGGGTGTCGTCCCGGCCGTCCTCCTCGTGGAACGTCTGGTTCAGGTCCAGCGGCAGCGGGTTCGTGTAGTCCTGGAACACGACCCGGTGCTGACCGTCCGCGTCCACCTGGTCGAGGGTGGTGAGGATCTGGCGTACGGCCGCCGTGGTCTCCGCGGTCGCGGCGCTGAGCTGCGCGGCGGTGGCCAGGTCGGCGTCGCTGCAGGGCTTCTGCTCCACCGGGCCGTTCAGGTATGCCCAGAACTCCCACCAGCCGGTCCAGGCGTCGGCGATGAACCGGTTGGCGCACTTCTCCGCGACGCTGCCGAAGGTGAACGAGCTGTTGTTGGAACCGAGGCCGATCAGCACCAGGTCGATGTCCTGGGTCTGCGCGACGGCGCGCAGCTGGCTCAGCTGCGAGGCCACGGTACGACCGTTGGCCCGCGCCTGGGAGGCGTTGGCGATGTCGTGCGGCTGGCCGCCGGAGCAGGCCAGGTTGAACCGGTTCTGGATGCCCGGCAGGTTGGCCTGGTGGAGCGAGGCGTTCGCCGAGCGGTGGCAGAAGAACGCGTTGTTGTTCGCCGCCGTCCAGCCGGGGAAGCCCTGGCTGACGCCGTTGACGTCGACCACCGGGGTGTACGCCCCGGCGCCCTCGCCGCTGATGAAGCTGTCTCCGAGCGCCACCGCGGCGGTGGGCAGCGCGGCGGACGCGGGTGCGGGCAGCGCGACGGCGGTCGTCAACGCGGCCATGGCGATCGTGAGTCCCGCGGCGAGCGCGGTACGCCGGAACCTGGGCATGGGGCCCCCATCCATCGAAAGATGAAAGATTCTCTAAGGGCGCGATCAGATCACCCCTGTGCGACGGACGTCAATGGCCCGTAACAGATTCGTTCGATGAAAGACACGCGCGCGTAGGCAGGACGCGGTACCGCGTCGAGGTCGGCGTGCGGTGGTGGGTGGTGGCGCGCGGGGCTACCGGGCGATCCGGCCGCCGCGGTTCAGCACCGCCGCGCCGGCGGCGTTCAGACCGACACCCCAGATCAGGAGTACGCACAGCCACTGCACCCACCGCAGCGCCGTCATCTCTCCCGAGAGCAGGTTGCGCACGCTGCCGAACGGAGTGAGCCACGGCTGCGCGGCCTCCACCCCGCCCAGCAGCGCGAACAGCCCCAGCGGCAGGACGATGGTGGCCAGGAACGCCACCACCACCGAGCGCACCAACAGGCCCAGCCCGGTGCCCACCAGGCCGGCGACGAACTGCACCAGCACACTGCCCATCGCTACCGTCCAGGCGTTCCGCCACGGCTCGTCGGCGACCTCGGCCGGGGTGAGGGCGAGCGTCGCGGCGCAGATCAGCACGCCGACGACGCCGATGACGACCGCCGGCAGCCCCACCGCGAGCACGGTGGGCAGGACCGCCGGGCGCACCGGCGCCCGGCGCAGGTCGCTGACCAGCAGGATGCCGAAGAGCGGGGTCGCTACCGACATCAGGCTCTGGACGGTCCCCGAGAGCTCGGCGAAGGTCCGGTCGGCGGGAGCCGCCGCCGCGCCCAGCGCCACGGCGGCCAGCAGACCCGCCACCAGGGTGCCCACCAGCAGCCACCGCCGGGCCCGGGTGCCAAGGGAGCGCCGCAGGGCGTCGCGAAACGTCGCAGTCACCGCAAGCGCCTCCTGATCTTCCCGACCCGGACCGGCGTGCACCCCGCGCGCACATCGGCCGCGATCACGGCTGAGCGTACCGGTGGCGCTGTCTCTGCGTGGCCCCATGATCACCCGCCGGCTGTTCGTTGGCTCACGTCCCGAGGGACCCGCGCGGCGGGTCGCACAGGGCCTCCGACACTTGTCCTAGCCTCGGGCTAGGCTCGCTGCGGCGCGCCACGCCGGCTGATGTCGCCGGTGACCGGCAGCACACCGCCGAGACCGGGGAGTACGACCAGTTGACCGCAGAGCCTGACACCCTGTACGGGGCCGATGACCTCACCCACCTTGAGGGGCTGGACGCTGTCCGCAAGCGGCCCGGCATGTACATCGGTTCCACCGACAGCCGTGGCGTGGGTCACCTCGTCAACGAGATCCTCGACAACTCCACCGACGAGGGAGTCGCCGGCCACGCCAGCCACGTCGAGGTGATCCTGCACCCCGACGGCTCCGTGCAGGTCGACGACGACGGCCGGGGCATCCCCACCGACGTGCACGCCAAGTCCGGCATCTCCGGCGTCGAGCTGGTGCTGACCCGGCTGCACGCAGGCGGCAAGTTCGGCGGCTCCGGCTACAAGACCTCCGGCGGTCTGCACGGCGTCGGCGCGTCGGCGGTCAACGCGCTGTCCCGCCGCTTCGACGTGACCGTCCGCCGGGCCGGCAAGATCCACACGATGTCGTTCCGGCACGGCGTCCCGGGCATCTTCGACGGCGACGGGCCGGACGCCCCGTTCACCGCCGGCCCCGGCCTGCAGGTGACCGGCGCCATGAAGCGCGGCCAGCGCACCGGCACCTCGATCCGCTGGTGGCACGACGCCCGCTACTTCGAGACCGGTGCGGCGCTCGACGTCGACGCCGTCCGGATGAAGCTGCGCAACACCGCGTTCCTCGTCCCCGGCGTGACCTACCTGCTGCGCGACCTGACCGGTGAGGCGCCCGCCGAGGAGCGGTTCCACTACCCCAACGGGCTCAGCGACATGGTGGAGTTCCTCGCCCCGGCCGGCGACCGGCCGGTCTCCGGCATCCTGCTGGTCAACGGCGAGGGCACCTACCGGGAGAACGCCGCCGACGCCAACGGCGTCATGCAGTCCAACGTCCAGCGGCGGGCCGAGGTCGAGGTGGCGTTCCGGTGGGGCACCGGTTACGAGCGCACCGTCGAGTGCTTCACCAACACCATCCGCAACGCGCACGGCGGCACCCACCGCAAGGGCTTCGAGCGGGCCCTGGTCCGCGCGCTCGCCGACGCGATCCGCAACACCCGCGGTCTGCTCAAGGCCAAGGAGGAGCCACCCACCCTGGACGACGTCCTGGAGGGGATGACGGCCGTGGTGCACGTGCGGATCCCCGAGCCGCAGTTCACCTCCCAGACCAAGGACGAGCTCTCCACGACCGGCATCACCAAGGTTCTCCAGTCCCTGGTCGACGCGCACGTCAAGGCCTGGCTGGAGGACCGGCGCACCAAGGCCGAGGCGCGCACCGTCCTGCAGAAGATCGTCGACGCCGCCCGGGTGCGGCTGACCCAGAAACAGCAGAAGGACGCCGCCCGGCGCAAGACCGCCCTGGAGGGCGCGTCCATGCCGCCGAAGCTGGTCGACTGCCGGGCCACCGGCATCGACCGCAGCGAGTTGTTCATCGTGGAGGGTGACAGCGCCCTCGGGACGAGCCGGATGGCCCGCTCCTCGGAATACCAGGCGCTGCTGCCGATCCGCGGCAAGATCCTCAACGTGCAGAAGGCCAACCTCCAGCAGGTTCTGGACAATGCCGAGTGCGCGGCCATCGTGCAGGTGCTCGGCGCCGGCTCGGGGCGCACCTTCGACCTCTCCGCGCTGCGTTACGGCCGTGTGCTGATCATGGCCGACGCCGACGTGGACGGCGCCCACATCCGGACGCTGCTGATCACCCTGTTCGCCCGGTACATGCGGCCGCTGATCGAGGCCGGTCGGCTCTACGCCGCGATGCCGCCCCTGCACAAGATCACCACCAGGGGGCGCAACCCGCAGACCGTCTACACCTACACCCAGGCCGAGATGGAGGCGACGGTCCACAAGCTGGAGAAGGCCGGCAAGCAGATCGTCACCCCCATCCCACGGTTCAAGGGTCTCGGTGAGATGGACGCCGACGAGCTGTGGGACACCACGATGAACCCGGCCACCCGTGCCGTCCGCCGGATCACCCTGGACGACGTCGAGGCCGCCGAACGCATCCTCGAACTGCTGATGGGCGAGAAGGTCGAGCCGCGCCGCAACTGGCTGATCGACTCCGCCGACCGGGTGGATCGCGAGGCGATCGACGCATGAGCCCACGTTCCGTTCGAGTGGAGAGCTGAGTCATGGCACGCCGCAAGGAAAACAAGGTCGACCTCTCCTCGTTCGACCAGGCCGGCGCGCGGGTCTTCGACAATCCGCTGGTCACCGAGGTCTCCGACTCCTACCTGGAGTACGCGTTCTCGGTCATCCACTCCCGCGCCCTGCCCGACGCCCGCGACGGCCTCAAGCCCGTGCACCGGCGCATCCTCTGGTCGATGTACGAGCAGGGCTACCGCCCCGACCGCGGGCACGTGAAGTCCGCCCGAATTGTCGGGGATTGCTTCGTTGCCGGTACGCTGGTCTCCACGCCTGATGGCCTGCGACCGATCGAGGAGATCGAGGTCGGAGACCTCGTGCTGGACGGCCAGGGCGAGTCGGTTCCGGTCACCGCCGTCTATCGGAACCCGACCTCTGACCTCGTTCGCGTCACCTGGAGCAACGGGCACACGATGCTCGTCACCCCGGGCCAGCGCTTCCGCGTGGTCGCCGATGACCTTTCGGTCGAATGGGTGGAGGCTCGGGATCTCTCGGGGCGACTGACATTGGCGTGCGGCAGTCGTCGCAACGCGCTGCCGACACCCACCGGCGATGTCTATGACTACGTGCGTGGGCTGCTGGTGGCCGAAGGTTTTCCTGTTCATCGGTCTCGCGAGGCGGACGGTCGGGTACGTATCCACATGTGCGACGTCGAGCCGCTGGATGTCGCCCACGGCTGGGCTATCGCCAGTGGATTGAACGTCTCGCGAGGTAAGCGTGAGGCGCGCAACCACCTCCACCGCGACCAGCACATTCTGACCTTCAGCCGGCACGAGGGGCTGCTGGAGGCCACTGGGCCGCTCAGCCGGGACAAGTACGTACCCCGCGACATCGTCGAGAACCGGTCGGCGTGGGCGCCATTCCTCGCCGGCTTCTTCGACGGAGACGGTTACGTGCGTAAGCGCTTCAGGGAGATCGTCTTCGTCAGCACGAGCGAGGTGCTGGTACGGCAGATCTACGCCATGCTCGCCGACCTTGGGGTGCATGGACATCACTGGACCAGCGGTCGCGCCTCCGCGGGTAACCCACTCTTCGGTCTCTCGATCTCTGGGCGGGACGCGGCGGAGCTTGCCCGTTTGCTGCTGCCCTGGGTGCGAATCGGATACAAGCACGACGGCTTGCAGCGGGTCACCGATATCGGCTACGAGTACAGCGGTAAGCAGGGCGACGACCGGTTGCCATACGGTCCGGTCATCGCGGAGTTCACGGCCGCGCACCAGGGCGGCGGGTGGTTCCGGGACAAGGACGGCCAGGCGTTTCGCGCCTCGCTCTCGGCGAGCGGCAGCCCCAAGGTGCGGTACGGCAAGGACCGCAATGGCGTGGCGCTTGCGGATCGGTCGTTCCAGTTGGAGCGTGCGGTCCGAGACGGTTGGATCAACAAGCTCCACCGCCTCGGCTCGCCACTCGCAGCCCGACTGGACGCGTTGGTCGGGAGTTCGTTTCTCCGAGTCACCTCCGTTGAGGAGGTGTCGCCCGACGTCACGTACGACATTCAGGTTGGCAGTGACGAGCACGCGTTCGTCGCCGAGGGGCATGTCGTTCACAACTGCATGGGTAAGTACCATCCGCACGGCGACACGGCGATCTACGACGCGATGGTGCGCCTCGCCCAGGACTTCTCGCTCAACGTGCCGCTCATCGACGGGCACGGCAACTTCGGGTCCCCAGACGATGGACCGGCCGCCAGCCGCTACACCGAGGCGCGGATGTCCCGCGAGGCCATGCTGCTCGTCGGTGAGCTGGGCGAGGAGACCGTCGACGTCGAGCCCAACTACGACGGGTCGCTGACCCAGCCGACGGTGCTGCCGGCGGCCTTCCCCAACCTGCTGGTCAACGGCGCGTCCGGGATCGCGGTCGGGATGGCCACCAACATGATCCCGCACAACCTGGCAGAGGTCGTCTCCGCCGCCCGCTGGCTGATCAACCACCCGGACGCCACTCTGGACAAACTCATGGAGTTCGTCCCCGGCCCCGACCTGCCCACCGGTGGGGTGCTGCTCGGCCTGGACGAGGTGCGCCGGGCGTACGAGACCGGGCGTGGCGTGGTGCGGATGCGCGGCAAGGTGGAGATCGGCCCGATCGAGGGCAGCCGGGGCCGTCAGGCGATCACCGTGGTCGAGCTGCCCTACGGCGTCGGCGCGGAGAAGGTCATCGCCGCGATCACCAACGAGGTCACCAAGACCAAGCGGCTGACCGGCATCGCCGACGTCAAGGACCTCACCGACCGGGAGAGTGGCACCCGGCTCGTCGTCGAGTGCAAGGTCGGCGTCAACCCGCAGGCGCTGCTCGCCGACCTCTACCGGCTGACCCCGCTGGAGCAGTCGTTCGGCGTCAACAACCTGGTCCTGGTCGACGGGCAGCCGCGCACGCTGGGTCTCAAGGCGCTGCTGGAGGTCTTCCTGTCGCACCGCTACGAGGTGGTCACCCGACGCACCTCGTACCGCCGGCGTAAGCGTCAGGAGCGGCTGCACCTGGTCGACGGTCTGCTGATCGCACTGCTGGACATCGACGAGGTGGTCCGGCTGATCCGGGGCAGCGACGACGCGCAGGCCGCGAAGGACGGGCTGATGAGCCGGTTCGGCCTCTCCGACATCCAGGCCACGTACATTCTGGACACCCCGCTGCGCCGGCTGACCAAGTTCGACCGGATCGAGCTGGAGACCGAGCAGGAACGGCTGCGCGGCGAGATCGCCGAGCTGAGCAAGATCCTCGACGACGAGCGGGTGCTCCGGAAGGTGGTCTCCGACGAGTTGGCGTCAGTGGTCAAGCAGTTCGGCACCGACCGTCGTACGACGCTCGTCGACGGTGACCTGAAGGAGGTGCTGGCCGCGTCCGCGCCGGCCGGCCCGCTGGAGGTCGCCGACGACCCGTGCCAGGTGATCCTCTCGGCGACCGGGCTGGTCGCCCGGACCGCTGCCGAGTCGGAGGAGAGCGCCGAGGGGCGTCGCCGCAACGGCCGGGTCAAGCACGACACGGTACGCGCCATCGTGCACTCCACCGCCCGGGGCCGGGTGCTGCTGTTGACCAGCGCCGGTCGGGCGTTCAAGGTCGACGTCCTGCCGCTGCCGGTGCTGCCCGAGCAGGCGGGCACGGTGTCACTGCGGGGCGGTATGTCGGCGGCCGAGCTGGTGCCGTTGGCGGCGGGGGAGACCGTCGTCGGCCTGGCGCCGCTCGGCGGGCAGGCGGATGGCTCACCGGGGCTGGCGTTGGGTACCCGGCAGGGCGCGGTGAAGATCTGCGCGCCGGAGTGGCCGGTGCGCTCCGACGAGTTCGAGGTGATCGGTCTGCGTGACGGTGACGAGGTGGTCGGGGCGACCTGGCTGACCGACGGCGCCGAGACGCTGACGTTCGTCACCTCGGAGGCGTCGCTGCTGCGCTTTCCCGCCGGGTTGGTCCGGCCGCAGGGCCTCAAGGGCGGCGGTATGGCAGGCATCAACCTGCCGGCCGGCGCGCGGGTGGTGTTCTTCGGCGCGGTACGCACCGACGACCCGGGGCATGGCGATCCGATGGTGGTGACCTCCACGGGCGCGACGGTGAAGGTGACGCCGTTCAAGGCGTACCCGGCGAAGGGCCGGGCGACCGGCGGCGTGCGCGCGCACCGCTTCCTCAAGGGTGAGACGGACGTGGCCGTTGCCTGGGTGGGCCCGCGACCGGTCGGCGCGACCGGCACCGGCGACCCGGTGGAGCTGCCCGCGGCGGATCCTCGGCGCGACGGCAGCGGCTTCGCGGTGATGCTCGGCCCGACGGTGGTGGGTCACCTGATCGAACGCGACTGACCCGCCGGCCCGGCTGATCCGGGCGGCGCGGTGGGCTCCGGCGGGCCGGCTGACCTCGGCAGGCCCCGGCGGGGCAGCGCCCGCCGCTCGGTCTCAAGATCCGCGCAACGTCGGGGAAGTTGCTGCCTCCCACGTGCCGCAGGCAGCATTTTCCCTGTAGTTGCGCGGATCTCGACGCTCGACCGGCGAAGATCATGCTCGAACATGGATCGAGCACGATCATGCGGAGAGGTCCGCGCGTTAGAATGAGAGCCTTGTTGTCTTTGATGGCCCGGGTGCGCCGCCAAGCACCCTTCACATGAACTTTCTTCTGTCCGGCGGAGTTGCCGACGCGGCGTGAACGCCGCGATCCGGGTCCGGCCGAGGCGCGAGCTGCGCGCCGCCCGCCGACCCCGCCAACACCGCTGCTGGGAGCATCTGGTCGCCGCCCCGCTGTGGCCACTGCACGGTGCGAATCTGGGCACCCTCCTACGTACCTGCGACGCGGTCGGTGCCTGCCTGGCCGTGCCGCCGTTCCGGTGGGTGGACGAGGCCGTGGCCCGGGGCAACACGCTGCGTCGGCCGGGCTGTGTCCACCGGGTCGGCAGTCCGCTGCGCTGGCTGGCCGCCGAACGGGCCGCCGGCGCCCGGGTTCTCGGAGTGGAGTTGGCCGACGAGGCCGTCCGACTCGGTGACCTGCCCGCCGCTCGGGGTCGCACCATCGTGCTGCTGGGCCATGAGGCGACTGGCATCCCACCCGAAGCCCTCGACCAGTTGGACGGGGCGGTGGAGATCCCCATGGTCGGCCACGGCCACAGCCTCAATGTCGCGGTAGCCGGGTCCCTGGTCCTCTACAAACTGGCCGGCCTCCTCTAGACCCAACGCCGTTCAGTTAAGGCGTGGTGGTGGCTGTCAAGGGTCGGGGCTGATGATGTCGATGCTGGTGGTGGCTCGGTAGCTGCGTCGGTCGATGGTGGGGCCTCGGGCCTGGTATTTGCTGTTCGA